>NZ_JAMYTH010000011.1:0-175789 GCF_040322415.1 Mesorhizobium sp. M0152 | reverse complement strand
ACCACGAGATCGACTGGCTCACGTGAAAGAACATAGTCAAACTGCTTGCTATCGTGGACTGCGGTTACCTTCAGGGCATGCATCGTGAGATACTCGGCGATGAGGCGCCGCATTGCGGCATCATCGTCAATGACAAGAACATGTTTCAACGGCACACCTTCAATCTTGAATCCCCTTGTCTAAACCTGTTGCCGAGCAACCCTGGGGCACCGACCCAGAACAGCTGCTCCTTGATACCACTCGCCGTTGCGTGCGGCCAATGTGAGGCCGTGCTCGTCCTGTTCTTTTCATCCCCAGCGAATTGACCGCACCAAGGCAGCCCGTGGCCACCAGACAGGTCCAAGCGCCGACATGACCCTGCCGTGTGGTCCTTCGCTTTTTCGCTTCGAGCTCCCCCGTTGGTGCAGGCCTGCCAATATCACTCAAGTTCGACCTCATGGATGCCAAGTTTCCTGCTATGCCCTTGCATCCTGGTCATCCTGGAGTTTGCGGACCTGGATCATCTCGATATCCTCCGGCTCGTGGATCCAGCTCGGACATGGTTGAGCAGCGCGGCGTTTGGCTTGATCGGAGAGGCGGTCGGCGGAAGAAGACCGTGATTCGCTGCAGCGGCCTTGTGCAAAATAGTGTGTCTCCTGCCAAGCCGGCTTCGTCCAAGGTGGCCGGCGGCCTCAAATGCTGTTCGGCGACCGGCAGGTCGCCGGTTGCGGTGAACGTCCGGGCTAACATTTCTCAGTTACTGCAACTCCTCCATCTTGAGCGTGTCACTATGCTTGTCCATTGCGCCGTCGGACTCCGTCAATGACGTGCGGTTATCTGCCGATTGGACTGTGCATGATCCACCCTTTGGCGGCGGCGGCCGAACAGCTGAACGAGGCTCGCACCAGGATGGGCTGCGCCGCCACGTCTTCCCAGTTGACCCTCGCCGCCGCGGATTTGCGCCTTCGAGCCAGCTTCGCGGACGAGCTCGCGTCTCAAGCAATGATCTGAGTGTGCAGGGCCGCGCATGGCTGCTCTTTAAGGACCGGCAGCATACCGGCAAAGTTGGGCCGCTTTATCGCCTTAGTCGATTCCCCACGGTGATCCCGAGCCTGAACAAACCCGCCAAGCTCCCCATTTTGTCCTTGGCTTGGCGCTGACAGAAGCACCATCCATGACGCCAAAGTCGTGGCCCACACTCCAGGAGCAACGGACGGCCGGGACGAGCAAAATCCTGTACAGGAGTCATTGTACCAAGATGCTCCGGATGTCGCTGGCTGATCGGGCCCGCGCCACCCACGCATGCGCAAGATGCTCACCCACGCTGATACGAACACGGTCTTTGCTTCAATTGAAACCGAAAAGCTGAACTTGAACATCACACAGTAACAAACCTCCCCGATAAGCGCGTGCCGGACAGGGCCAGAACCCGTCCGGCGGCTTGGAAAGGTAGGTGATAGGGAATGTTTATTGCAGCTTGGCCGCTGGCCGTCGTCCTGTTGACAGCCATGTCACTCCCAGCCGAGCCCGCGCCACTCTCTCCGCGTGAGTTCCGCAGCCTGTCGCGCAAATGCGCTCCCTGGGTTGCGCCGTCCACCCTGGCCGCGATTGCCAAGATTGAAAGTGGCTTTGACACGCTGGTGGCTCATGACAACACCACAGGTGAGCAGCTTCGCTGGATAGACCACCTGGAAGCCACGCGGGGCATCAAGGAACGCCTCGAAGCACAACATTCTGTCGATGTTGGATTGATGCAGATAAACAGCAAGAACTTTGCCATGCTCAATCTTACGCCGGAAAGGGCTTTCGAGCCCTGCGCCTCGCTTTCGGCTGCCGCCCACTTGCTTGAAAGCCGGTATGCCGGCGGCACCACTGCTGTGGCACAGCAACTGGCGCTTCGCCGTGCCATCTCGGCCTATAACACGGGCGACGTCACGCGTGGCTTCGCCAACGGTTATGTACGCAAGGTCGAGTCGGCCGCAAAGGACATCTCAAGTCTCCTTGAGCGAACGCTGGAGCCGACTGCTCGAGATGTGCCGCACCTTGAGGCACCCGGTCGGAAAGCCGTGCCGCCTCTGCTCCAGCAGAGCCAACAGGCCAATAGAAAGAAGCAGCCCAACCAAGATTCTTGGGACATTTGGGGCTCGTATCAGCCAGACCGCTCCGGGGCCGATCCCTCCGGTCCGACAGGCAGCCAGGCTGCGAAAGCACGGGAACCCGCGAACCCGAACAAACTCGTATTCGATTGAAACATGGAGATGCAATGATGACGCCACTCAAGATACTTCGTGCGCTTAAAACGCGTGTTCCTTCGCCTTTTTCCATGCTGCGCATGGCGGCTGAATATGTACCGGCCGCTGCTGCAGGCGCGGCGTGGACGGTCTTCTACAGCGGGCCAGCCGCGGCTCAGGTGACCGGAGGGACGGATCCTGCCAAGATGGTCCAGAATATCTGCACGTTCATACTTGGCCCCTTTGGACAATCACTGGCCGTGCTCGGGCTCGTAGCCATCGGTATCTCTTGGATGTTCGGTCGTGCTTCACTTGGCCTGGTTGCGGGTGTCGTTGGAGGGATCGTCATCATGTTCGGGGCCAGCTTCCTGGGCAAGGCGCTCATAGGCGGCGGCTGATGAGCGACCGGTTGGAAGTGAGCACCCTCTATGTGGCGGCGACGCGCCCCGCACTGTTTCTGGGGGTGCCGCTGACGCTGGCCGGATTGCTCATGATGTTGGCTGGGCTTGTTATCATTATTCTTCAGAACCCGCTCTACGAAATCGTTCTCGCGCCACTCTGGTTCGGAGCACGGCTGGTTGTTGAGCGTGACTATAACGCGGCAAGCGTCGTGCTGCTCTATTTGCAGACGGCCGGCAGAAGCGTGGACGGGCCGGTCTGGGGAGGCGCAAGCGTCAGCGCCAATCCGATCAGAGTGCCGAAACGCGGAAGAGGAATGGTGTAATGTTCGGCGCCAGCGGCCGGACCGAGAGGTCTGGCGAGATCTACCTTCCGTATGTTGGTCACGTAAGCGATCAGGTTGTCCTTCTGGAAGACGGATCGATCATGGCCATGGCACATGTGAACGGTGTGCCCTTTGATTTGGAAGACGCTGAGATGCGCAACTCGCGCTGCCGCGCGTTCAACACTCTCTTGCGCAACATCGCCGATGACAATATCTCGATATACGCTCATCTTGTGAGACACAACGATGTGCCGGCGCCGGCGCCGCGCCAGTTTCAAAGTGCCTTCGCTGGCAGTCTGAGCGAGGCCTACGAGCGTCGTGTGCTGTCGGGAAAGCTCTTTCGCAACGATCACTTCCTCACTTTGATCGTGTCCCCCCGCACCGCAATCGGCAAGATCGGCTTGCGGATTGCCAAGTCCCGCAGACGGAATGAGCACGATCTAGCCACCCAAATGCGGAGCCTGGAAGACCTCTGGCACATCACTGCTGGCGCACTCGGCGGTTACGGTCTGCGCCGGTTGGGCATTCGTGAGAAAGGCAACGTGCTCTTCACGGAAATCGGCGAGGCGCTTCGGCTCATGATGACTTGCCGGTTTCTTCCGGTTCCGATGGTTACCGGCTCACTTGGCGCCTCGATCTACACTGACCAGGTCGTCTGCGGGAAGCGGGCGCTTGAGATTCGAAGGCCCGGGGATAGCTCCGTCGGATCATTGTTTTCGTTCCGTGAATATCCGGCGACGACGCGGCCGGGCATGCTAAATTCCTTGCTGTCCGCCAACTTCCCGCTTGTCCTGAGCCAGAGCTTTTCCTTCCTCACTCGCCCACAAGCTCATGCCAAACTAAGCCTTAAGTCCAGCCAGATGACGAGTGCCGGCGACAAGGCTCTCACCCAGATCAATGAACTTGCCGAGGCAGAGGACGCACTGGCAAGCAACGAATTCGTGATGGGTTCGCATCATCTGAGCCTGTGCGTCTATGCCGACAGCCTCAATAGCCTTGCAGATCGCGCAGCAAGTGCCCGCGCACGGCTGGCCGACGCGGGCGCCGTTATCGTCCAAGAGGGCATCGGCATGGAGGCCGCATATTGGTCCCAACTTCCGGGGAACAACAGGTGGCGCACGCGCCCGGGGGCGATCACCTCACACAATTTTGCCGGGCTCGTCTCATTTGAGAACTTCCCAAGCGGTTCCAGTTCCGGCCACTGGGGCAATGCTGTTGCGCGCTTTCGCACAAACGGTGGAACTTCTTTCGACTACATCCCCCATGAGAATGACGTCGGCATGACGGCAATATTCGGGCCCGTTGGCAAAGGCAAGACGACGCTGATGACCTTTGTCCTCGCGATGCTTGAGCAAAGCTTGGTCGATCGCAATGGTGCGATCGTCTTCTTCGACAAGGATCGGGGTGGTGAACTGCTGGTGCGAGCCACGGGAGGGACATATCTTGCGTTGCGCAGAGGCGCTCCGAGCGGCTTGGCCCCTCTGCGTGGACTGGACAACACCTCCGCCTCCCGGGACTTTCTGCGCGAGTGGTTGATGGCCCTGATCGAGAGTGACGGCCGTGGTCCGATCTCGCCGGAGGAAAGCCGTCGGCTGGAACGCGGAATTGTTCGTCAGCTTTCGTTCGAACCCCCTATGCGCTCACTTGCGGGCCTGCGCGAGTTCCTATTGCACAGCCCCTCCGAGGGCGCAGGAGCACGGCTGCAGCGGTGGTGTAGAGGGGGGGCGCTTGGATGGGCCTTTGACGGCGACGTGGACGAAGTAAGGCTGGATGCCTCGATTACGGGCTTCGACATGACGCAGCTCCTGGAATATGAGGAGGTCTGTGCACCGGCCGCCGCATACCTTCTGCATCGAGTGGGCGCTATCGTCGATGGTCGTCGGTTCGTCATGAGCTGCGACGAATTTCGATTCTATCTACTCAACCCCCAATTCTCGGCCGTTATCGACAAGTTCTTGCTCACGGTCCGCAAAAACAACGGCATGTTGATACTCGCAACGCAGCAGCCTGAACACGTTCTGGAATCGCCTCTCGGAGCTAGTCTCGTTGCGCAATGTATGACGAAAATTTTCTACCCATCACCGACGGCGGACCGCTCTGCATATGTCGATGGCTTGAAGTGCACTGCGCAGGAGTTCGAGGCAATCCGCCAGGGAATGGCAATCGGCAGCCGCAAGTTTTTGCTCAAGCGCGATAGCGGGAGTATTGTTTGCGAATTCGATCTTGGGCAGATGCGCGAGTACGTAGCCGTACTCTCGGGGCGGGCCAACACAGTGCGCTTTGCCGACCAGCTTCGTAACCAGCACGGAGACGCCCCAAGTGGGTGGCTCGACAAGTTCATGGCCCGGTACCATGAAGTTCAAGACTGACGGAGGAATATTCATGAAATTTGCCAAACTTGCAGTAACGACCCTTGCTGCTTCCCTTCTGCTTCACGGACAGGCCCGTTCGCAATGGATCGTCACCGACCCTGTAACAGAAACACAATCGACCTTAACAGCGATTTCCAATGCGGCGATCCTTGAGAGGTCAATCGAGACGCTCGCTACCACGATCGAAATGGTGACAATGCTGACGTCGTCATTCGCTGTCACGGGACTGCTAAGCTCACTGAACCAAGGAAATCATTACCCGTCGAGCAATAAGCTGGAGGAGCAGATGTTTGATGCTCGGGCGCCAGCTTCGATTATGGCCCGTAACATTGCGAAGGACCCAAATCGGATTGTCAACGGCACCGATTCAGAAGCGAAACTGTTACAGGGACAAATCGCCGGGGCCGCCAATGCCGCAGCTATTGCAGCCGACACTTTGGGCATGATGGACAAGCGCCTTAAGGATAACGCCGGCACGCTTGGTCAGCTTTCCCGCTCGGGAAATATTATGCAGGCTACCGTGACCAACGGTCTGGTCCTCAAGCAGATTCACGATGCGATGATCCAAAATGTCCAGGCCACGAGTCTGCTGACGATGGCCACTGCACAAGGGAGCCTTCACGCCGTGGAGGAGGCCGCCACGCAGCGTCGCGAACATCAGGACACCGCTAATATGTTTAGCATCCTCCCGTAAACCACACAGAGTTCATCAGGCTCAGCTGCGCTGATCAGGGACACATCAGGCTCACGCCATGAATTTCAAAATTCCCGCGCCATTCACGACTATACACACGATCTTTCATGGGGCCTTCACGTCCGGGCTGCACAAAGTGCTTGAAAACGTCCAGGCGGCGGTCAGTGCGCCTCTGGTTGCGTGTGTCACGCTCTGGATAATAATCCAAGGCTGTCTGGTCATGCGTGGTCAAGTCGATGCGCGCGGGGGTATCTCGCGCGTAATCATGGTGTCGATTGTCGTCGCCCTTATCTTAGGGCAGGCCAACTATCAGCAGTACATTGAAGCGCTCTTCGACGACACGATTCCGAGGTTGGCTCACGACATCAGTGGCAGCGACTTGCCCTTCATCGGAATCCCCCAGAAGCTCGATCTCATGTTTGCTTCAAGCCAGTATGTCTTTCAGCTGATTGCTTCCGAAATTGGGCCTATGAACGGCCAGGACATACTTGCTTTCGAGGGAGCGCAATGGATTTTCTACGGCGCGCTGTGGACAGCGTTCGAGATCTACGATGCCGTTGGAATTCTGACGAAGGTGCTCTTGACGATCGGCCCCCTGGTCCTTGTAGGCTACCTTTTTGATCACACTCGAGACATAGCCACCAGATGGATCGGCCAACTGCTCTCGTACGGGCTGCTGCTTCTCCTCCTCAACATCGTTGCAACGATAGTAATCGCTGCCGAAGCAGTCTCGCTGGCAGCCATGCTTTTGATGATCAAATTCTCGGGCACGACAGCAGCCAAGATCATCGGGCTTTACGAGCTCGACATGCTTTTCCTAGCTGGTGACGCTCTGATCGTCGCGCTTCCGACGATCGCCAGCAGCATCGCCGGCGGCTCTTGGGGAGGTGCGAACCGACCTCTTAACAGCCTCAATCGCCACTTTGCCAAAACGGCGGGTGGTTAATCAATCGACAAGCTCGGTGCCAAAAACATGAAATATTGCCTACTTCTGTCAATCCTCGCTTTGGCCGCCTGCAAGACGAGCCATGGGCTTGCGACGTGCGCGGGTGCCCCATTCCAACTGAACGTGGGACAATGGGAAACCACCCCTGAGGATCTTCAGGTCGAATGCGCGGAAGAGCCAAAGTGAAATTTCCTGAACATGCCCTTCTGGTGGAGAGAGAAACGCTAGCCGCCCACTATAAGAAGGTGGAAGCGTTTCAAACGTCACGAGCGAAGTCTGCGCGGCGCCTGTCAAAGGCCCTGATCGCCTTTGCCGCAGCGGCGGTCCTAGGAAATGTTGCCCAGGCATTTACCATCGCTGCCATGGTCCCGTTGGCCAAGCTCGTACCTGTGTTCCTCTGGGTCCGGCCGGATGGGACCGTCGACAGCGAAGTGTCAGTCTCTCGACTGCCGGCAACCCAAGACCGAGCCGTCATAAATGCTTCGCTGTGGGAATATGTACGCCTGCGCGAGGGGTACACAGCAGATACAGCCCAATACGCCTATGACCTCGTATCCAGTTTCAGCGCGCCGGCTGTGCGACAGCAATATCAAGATTTCTTCAACTATCCGAATCCCACCTCGCCGCAAGTCACGGTCGGCAAGCGCGGCAAGCTCGAGGTCGGGCATATTTCTTCAAACGACATCAGTCCGGACGTTCAACAGATCCGTTACAAACGTACGCTTGTTGTCGATGGGCAGATGCCGATAGTGACCACCTGGACAGCTACCATCCGCTACGAGCGCTTGACGGGTCTGCCTGGGCAATCGAGGCTCACCAATCCGGGAGGTCTACTCGTCACTTCTTATCAAGGCTCGGAAGATAGCGTATCGAACCTGGGCTATGTGCAGCCATGACAAAAAGAGCGTTTCTCGCGCTGGTCTGTTCACTCTTCTTAACGATGGAAGCGTCCGCGGAAGACACACCACTTGCCGGCAAGCATGATGCGCGCATGCGCTACCTGGCTTACCGTCCCGACGAAGTGGTGCGCCTGTCTACCGCAGTGGGGGCAACGCTGGTTGTCACATTCGCGGCCAACGAGACAGTCGCAGCCGTGGCCGTTTCCAATAGCAAAGACCTGGCTGCGCTCCCGCGCGCCAACTATCTCTTTTTTAAGGCTAGCCGGATGCTCCCGCCGCAGCCGGTCATCGTGCTGGCGGAGAGTGAGTCCGGTACACGGAGATACGTCTTCAGTATTTCAACGAGAGCGATGCCAAAACTCGATGAGCAGCAACCTGACCTATACTATAGCGTGCAGTTCACCTATCCTGCTGATGAGGCTGCTGCTCGGAGAAAGGACGCAGAAAGGCGCTCGATTCTTGGTCAGGGCCGGGCGAAAGTGCTGCACGACGAGAGAGTTCAGGATTTGTTGAATCGGCCCGCCGCAACTACCAGTCCGGACGAAAGCAATTTTCACTACGTCGCAAAGGGCGATCGATCGCTGTCCCCGCTGCAAGTTTTCGATAATGGCTTTACCACCGTATTTGGCTTCGCAAGCAATTCCCGCATACCCTCTCTCTACATTATCAATCCCGACGGCAAGGAAGCCGCTGCCAATTACACGGTCAAAGGGGACTATGTTGAAGTATCCGCAGTCGCCCGGGAATGGCGTCTGAGAGATGGCAATACGGTCTTGTCCATTTTCAACAGGGCTTATGACCCTGTGGGACGAGCGCCAGGGACCGGTACAGTGACACCCGACGTGTGGCGCGTTTTGAAAGGCTCGGCCGATGAATGAAACCGGCCCACAGTCGGGACATGATGTCCATGCCTCCGGATCGATGGTCTCGGAGCCGGCCCGCCGGCATGTTTCGGGATTGCAGAAGTTGGCCGTCGCTGCTCTTGTTCTCATCTCATCTCTATCGCTCATCTGGCTCGGAGGTCGTCCCAGCACACAAGACGAGCCAACTCAGCCAAAACCTCCAATTGTCGCCGACGCCGAGCCATTCCGCCCCGTGCCGATTGAGATTGCTCCCGAACCTCCAGCACCCGTACAGGTGGCGCAGGCAGGAGATCCTGCGCCATCTACGCCGCCTCCGGCGCCAGCTGATCCGCCGCCGGAGGAATCACCAATTTTCGCCTACAGTGGCAGCGGTCAAATGCCCAACGACGGTCAGCGGAGCGAAGACAACCATAGGGATGCTCCCGCAACCTCGGATGAGATTTCAGACGCTGGCGATCTGTCGGGGCGATTGAAGCCAGATATACAGGAGCCGAGCCGGGCCACACTTTTGCCGCACCCTGATCTCGTGATTACTCAAGGAACGATAATTCCCTGCATTTTGCAAACGGCAGTCGACACAAACTTACCGGGTTATGTGAAGTGCGTCTTACCTAAAGACGTCCGCGGCGCCACCAACAACGTGGTGCTTTTGGATCGCGGGACGACCGTGATTGGCGAGATCCAGCGTGGTCTCCAACAGGGGGATGCGCGTGTCTTCGTGCTGTGGACGCGCATCGAAACGCCTGACCATGCCCTCGTTTCGCTAGCATCGCCGGGCGCTGACGAGCTCGGCCGCTCCGGAATGCCTGGCACGGTGGATAATCACTTCTGGCAGCGCTTTGGCGGAGCAATGCTCATGAGCGTCATTCAAGGCGCGTTTCAGGCCGCCGGTCAATACGCTGGCAGCTCAGGTGGAGGAAGCGGCATCAACAGCTTCCAGAGCAACGCCGGACAAGCCGTTGACACGACCCTTAGAGCAACGATCAACGTTCCGCCAACTCTGAAGAAAAACCAGGGAGATGCTGTATCCATCTTTGTGGCTCGGGATCTCGATTTCTCAGATGTATACGATCTTAGAGCGACCGCCGTGGCGCCAGCCCCCCAACATCGTGAACGCCGGAGAGACAACAATGCGACCGGAGGCTGACCCTCAATTGCGTTTGCTTCTCAACCCTGTTCTGAAATGGCTTGAGGAGCCAAGGACCGAAGAGGTCGCTATCAACCGGCCTGGGGAAGCCTTTGTCCGACAGGCCGGCGTTTTCACGAAACATCCGCTACCGCTATCTTATGACGATCTGGAGGACATCGCGATCCTCGCTGGAGCGCTGCGCAAGCAAGATGTCGGACCGCAAAGCCCCCTCTGTGCGACTGAGCTGCCGAACGGAGAGCGGCTGCAGATCTGTTTGCCGCCCGCTGTTCCCTCAGGAACAATAAGCCTGACGATACGGCGTCCCTCAAGTCGTGTGACCGAACTCAAGGAAGTTTCTTCTCGCTACGAATACTCGCGTTGGAATCAATGGCGGTCACGAAAGGAGCGCCAAGAGCGGCAGGACGAAACGATTCTTCAGCACTACGACCATGGTGACTTGGAGCAATTTTTGCGAGCGTGCGTTTGCGGGCGGCTCACGATGCTGCTTTGCGGACCTACTGGAAGCGGCAAAACGACAATGAGCAAGACTTTGATCAACGCTATACCCCCGCAAGAGAGGCTGATAAGTATCGAGGACACGCTCGAACTTGCAATCCCGCACGAGAACCATGTCCGGTTACTCTATCCGAAGGACCGAGCAGGCGTAGGTGCGGTGACAGCCGAGCAACTGTTGCAAGCCAGCTTGCGCATGCGCCCTGATCGAATATTGCTTGGCGAGATGCGCGATGATGCTGCTTGGGCCTACCTTAGCGAAGTCGTCTCCGGCCATGCGGGATCAATATCAACGATTCATGGGGTGGATCCGGTCCAAGGCTTTAAAAAGCTCTTTTCACTCGTCAAGAGCAGCCCGCAAGGAGCTGCTGTGGAAGACCACACGCTTCTTGACCTGCTGTCGGCTGCCATTGACGTCATTGTGCCGTTCCGTACCCACGGCGACGTGTATGAGGTGGGGGAGGTGTGGCTCGCCGCCGATGCCCGGCGACGCGGAGAGACAGTAGCCGACCTTCTTAACAAGCACTAAGGCTAGAGCATGTCGGGGATCGGTAAGTGGTTTGTGATCCGATGGCGTAATTTGTTCAGATTGAACGTCCACTTTGATTTGACGGAGGTGGATAATGGGAGGAGGACTGGGCGTAGACCTTCGGTCACAAGTCTGAAGTCTTCGGGCGCCCTGTCGGCGCGGCAAGCTGCGGCACGATTCGACTGGGTGTATCGAGCGCGTCCGCTGAATTGCGCGGGCGACGCTCAGCGAGCTGGTGCCGATGCCTGCTTCAAAAGCGGCATCGACACCCGGCAGGTCGTACCCTTGATTTACCTAGCCGCGCTCAATGAGCGTGTTCAAAGCCGCCGAACGTGGTTCGGAATGACCGGTTGGTAAATCGGGAAGTGCCATATAGGGAATCCTCCTGGTATTGCCTTCAGGGGGTCCTCTCAACGCCGCAACCTGCCCTTGCGACCTCAGCTGGAGTTTGCGATGCAACCCATATAGGAGGATCGATGCGTAGAGAAATCGCACGCAGAGTCGGTGGCATTGTGGGCTGGCCGACCGACGGTTTCAGCCCGTCAACAGGTCTTCACGTGTTCCATCCCCGACTATTGCAGGCGTGCGGCTTGCATGCTCCCGCGATCACCCATCGGAAAGAGCGTTACGAACACTACGACGAGTTGCGCGACTTCTGCTGTCGCCCCGGTCTTACAGCGGACGGTGACCTGTCCTACCTTGATAGGACGTGAAATGCGAACGCTGCTCATTGATCATCATGTGGATCTTACGCGCGCCGTGCGAGTTGCGCTCGGGGATAGCGGTTTTGCCGTTGATGTAGTTGGCAACCTGGAACAGGCGTCGAGGGCATTTTGTTGCGCAACCTATGAAATTCTCCTGCTGGAGTTGGCTCTGCCAGATGGCGATGGCTTGGGCTGGCTGAGACAGCTAAGGAGCGACGGGCATTCAGTTCCAACCCTCATTATGAGTAGCATCAACGATCTCGAGAAGCGAATTGCAATTTTCAACGGTGGCGCGGACGACTTTCTGCTCAAGCCCGTCTCTTTCGATGAGCTCATCGCCAGAATGAGAGCCATTCTGCGCCGGTCGACACAGGTGACCGACCCCATCGTTGTATTTGGCAATCTCAATTTCGATCCGATCGGCCGACAGGTTTCCGTCTCGGGTCATCCTCTGAAGATCGCACGCCGCGAACTATGTATTTTAGAGCATCTGCTTATCCGTGCAGGCCGCATCGTGCCTCGTGCGCAGTTGGAAGATCACCTCTATTCGTTCAACGACGAGGTATCTGCCAACGCGCTTGAAGTCGGAATCTATCGCTTACGTGGACACCTGAGTAGGTCAGGTGCAACGCCACGTATCACGACCGTGCGCGGCATTGGCTACATTCTTGAATTGACTGAGGCGGCATCCGCATAGTTGGTCTAAATTGAAAGAACAGACTGCCTGCCCGTCGTCAGGTTGAGCTTGTTGGCCATAATGGACATCGCGGCCGCCCTTGACGATGGTGTCGGCATGCGGTTCGAACGGCTCTGTCGCAAACCTTTTTGTAAGCGAGCATGGCAAGAAAAACGCCTCAGCTGTGGAGGAGCACGTGATGTTCAAGGGCCGCCATTTCGACCAGTCGGTGATCCTGCTGTGCCTGCGCTGGTACCTGGCCTACACTCTGAGCTGCGCGATCTGGAAGAGATGATGGCCGAACGCGTTGAAGGTCGACCGTGCATCGCTGGGTCGCCCACTTCTCGCCGCAGCTGCTGGAGCGCTTCAACCGGCGCAAGCGTGTGGTCGGCAGCAAGTGGCATATGGACGAGACGTACATCAAGGTCCGCGGCCATGGATGTATCTCTACCGCGCTATCCCTCGGCGACACGGTCGAGTTCTTCTTTAGCGAAAACCGTGACCTGGTGGCGGACCAACGCTTCCTCCGCAAGGCGCTGACGTGCCATGGCCGGCCGGAAGTATCGTCATCGACGGCAGCCAGACCAATTACGAAGCAATCCTTTCCTGCGACGCTGAAAGCCGGCTGCGGCAGCGATCGCGGGCGACCGCTGAAGCCGATCCGCATCCGCAATAGCCGGCATCTCAACAATCGGATCGAACAGGATCACCGGCGTATCAAGCGCCGCATTCCCGCATTCGATCCATGCTCGGCTTCAAGTCGCAGGCGAGCGACGTGGTGATCCTCTCCGGCATCGAGATGATCCACATGATGGGCAAGCGACAGGCGAGGTATGCCTACAAGTCTGTCGATCGCTGTTTCGATATCCTCGCTGCCTGACGGACAGGCCGAAATGGCCGTTCACAACCCCATTTCCAGGTTTGCGACAGAGCCTTTTGTCGGCGTTGCCGGCTTCGAAGGGCCGGTGCGCGCCGAGCGCATCAAGATCACCCCCGGCCACCTTGCTGCGGCCACTCGCCGAGTACGAAGCGGTGGCCGGAGGGAGCTGGTGATGACGACCCTAGATCATGACCTGCTGATCGCAATTCTGGATCGGCTGAAGTTGACGGCGATCCGCGACCAGCTCGACACGCTCATGTCGAGCAAGATCGCGCAGTTCCCGTTTGTCCGCGAACTCGACGGCTTCGGCTTCGACGCGCAGCCATCGGTCTGCTTCAGCCAAACGTATTCATAGGTATGGGAGAGGCCTTGGGTATGGGACAGGCCTTGCTATGTCCGCCACCCACGCCTGCTCCGAGGTCCTCCAGGGCAATGGTCTGAGACCTGGGCTCAAGCCCTTCGGCGAGGAGGATGAGACACCGCTGGAGCTCAGGTGCAAGCGCTGCCACGCCCGCTCCGAGGCCCCACAAGGCCGAAGCGCAGTCGTCGGGGTCACGAGGCCCCTCGGCCACGACGACGAGACGCTGCTGGAGCCCGGTTGCAAGGGCTGCCACAGATGGCCTGAACCTGGATCCGCCTTTCTTGAGGCGTTGCGACTATCATGGCGGCGACACGCAGCTCTTGATTTGTGTGCGACATCCTCAGCAGATCCATCGGGCTGAGCCGCTCAGCAATATCAACGAGAATGTCCAGCGGCAGATCAAGGATACTTAGAGGAGGAAACGCTTGATCTTGAGGCTCAGAGCGCGTCTGCTCCACTATAGAATAGGATGATTCACCGGGTCCTTCAACGCCAGCCGCCGGTCCGATGAGAGAATTGTCCCTGATATCACGCTCGATGGGGTTAAATGCCGAGATGGGCGCCTTGCCACGCTCCTCAATGCCCTCATGATTCACCGCCTATAGCTACCAACTGAATGAATCATCGTGATTGTCGCGCAGCGGAATCCTCAAGGATCGGGCAGTTCGTAGGGGGCGCCGGTTTGACCAGGTTAAGCCCGCGAATTGCTCGATCGGACAAGATCCTAATTCTCGACCATGCGGTGAGGCTCGAATGAGATCCTCGGGACGCACTCCAAGTTGTCGATCATGTTCGGCACACAAGGAAAGGGCGGCATTGCTGCCGCCCTTTCCGCTGTAGGTTGATAGGGGCTGGATTAGAAATCCATGCCGCCCATGCCGCCCATGCCGCCCATACCGCCGCCGCCCATGCCGCCAGGCATGCCGCCGCCAGCCGACTCCTTCTTCGGAGCCTCCGCGATCATGGCTTCGGTGGTGACGAGCAGGCCGGCGACCGAGGCCGCGTCCTGGAGGGCAGTGCGCACGACCTTGACCGGATCGACGATACCCATGGCGATCATGTCGCCATATTCGCCGGTCTGGGCGTTGTAGCCGAAGGTCAAGCCCTTGTTCTCAAGGATCTTGCCGGCAACGATCGATGCTTCCGCACCGGCGTTGGCCGCGATCTGGCGGGCCGGAGCCTGCAGCGCACGACGAACGATGTTGATGCCAGCGGCCTGGTCGGCATTGACGCCGGTGACCTTGATGTCGGCCGAAGCGCGCAGGAGAGCGACGCCGCCGCCTGCAACGATGCCTTCTTCCACGGCCGCGCGGGTCGCGTTGAGGGCGTCATCGACGCGGTCCTTCTTTTCCTTGACTTCGACTTCCGTCGCACCGCCGACGCGGATCACCGCAACGCCGCCCGCGAGCTTCGCGAGGCGTTCCTGCAGCTTCTCCTTGTCGTAGTCCGACGTGGTCTCTTCGATCTGCTGCTTGATCTGGGCGACGCGGCCCTGGATCTCGGCCTTCTTGCCGGCGCCGTCGACGATGGTGGTGTTCTCCTTGGAGATCGACACCTTCTTGGCGCGGCCGAGCATGTTGAGGCCGACGTTCTCGAGCTTGATGCCGAGGTCTTCGGAGATGACCTGGCCACCGGTGAGGATGGCGATGTCTTCCAGCATGGCCTTGCGGCGATCACCGAAGCCCGGCGCCTTGACGGCGGCGATCTTAAGGCCGCCACGCAGCTTGTTGACGACCAACGTGGCCAGAGCCTCGCCTTCGACGTCTTCCGAGATGATGAGCAGCGGCTTCGAGGTCTGCACGACGGCTTCGAGGACCGGCAGCATGGCCTGCAGGTTGGAGAGTTTCTTCTCGTGCAGGAGGATGTAGACGTCCTCGAGCTCGGCAACCATCTTGTCGGCGTTGGTGACGAAGTAGGGCGAGAGATAGCCGCGGTCGAACTGCATGCCTTCGACGACCTCGAGTTCAGTCTCGGCGGTCTTGGCTTCCTCAACCGTGATGACGCCTTCGTTGCCGACCTTCTGCATCGCTTCCGCGATCATCTTGCCGACCGACTCGTCGCCATTGCCGGCGATCGTGCCGACCTGGGCGACTTCCTCGGAGGTCTTGATCTTCTTGGCAGCCTTGCCGAGCGCCGCGACGACTTCGGTCACGGCCAGATCGATGCCGCGCTTCAGGTCCATCGGGTTCATGCCGGCGGCAACGGCCTTGTTGCCTTCCTGGACGATCGACTGCGCCAGAACGGTCGCGGTTGTGGTGCCGTCGCCGGCGATGTCGTTGGTCTTCGAAGCAACTTCGCGGATCATCTGCGCGCCCATGTTTTCGAACTTGTCGGAAAGTTCGATTTCCTTGGCGACGGTGACGCCGTCCTTGGTGATGCGCGGTGCGCCGAACGACTTGTCGATGACGACGTTGCGGCCCTTGGGACCGAGGGTCACCTTCACCGCGTCGGCGAGGATGTTGATGCCGTGCAGCATGCGCTCACGGGCATCACGGGAGAATTTTACGTCTTTGGCAGCCATTTTTTTACTCCTGGGCATCTCGCCCGAAATTCAGATTTGATGGTGCGAAGGAAAGGCGGCAGCGTGTCAGCCGATGATGCCCATAATGTCGGATTCCTTCATGATCAGAAGGTCTTCGCCATTGAGCTTGACTTCCGTGCCCGACCACTTGCCGAACAGGATGCGGTCGCCGGCCTTGACGTCCAGCGGGACCAGCTTGCCAGCTTCGTCACGAGCGCCGGAGCCGACAGCGATGATCTCGCCTTCCTGCGGCTTTTCCTTCGCCGTATCCGGGATGATGATCCCGCCGGCGGTCTTGGATTCGGATTCGACCCGGCGAACGACCACGCGGTCATGCAGCGGCCGGAAATTCGACTTTGCCATTTTTGGATTTCCTTGGTGCGGATGTTGAACGGTTCTCCGTTGCCGGAGCGTGCTTAGCACTCAGCCGAAGCGAGTGCTAACGCGGCAATGAGATAAGCCGCATGCTCCTGCTAGTCAAGACGGAAGAGCAAAGAGCAAAGAGAAAAGAGCAGACAGCAAAGAGAAGAGAGCAAAGAGCGTGTAAGCATCGAGCCTTTTATGTGAACAATGTCGGGTATCAGACATATATGGGGCGGCTCACCCTTTGTATTTGAGCTTTATTCAGATGGCACGAATGATGCAACGGGTGATGCATTTGATCTCATCCAGAGGTTCGCACGGGGTCGTGCTGCGTCAGCTCGGTCATGTCGAGCTTCAGAAGGCCATTTTGGCATTGGTTCTGTTGCCCTATTGCCATTCATGACCAGTCCTGCGCGCGTGAGCCGGCCGGCTAGATTCCAACCACGAGAGCGCCGCCGCTGAGACCCGCACCCGCCGCCGACAGAAGGATTTTCTCTCCAGGCTGGAATGGCTCCGTCTGGTTGGCGAGCGAGAGCGACAGCGGGATCGTCGCGGCCGAAGAGTTGCCGTATTCGGCAATCGTCTTGACAATTGCTTGGTCCGCGATGCCGAGGTTCCTCCCGACCGCGTCGAAAATCCGAGTATTGGCCTGATGTGGCACGAACCGGCCGAGATCGTGTGGCCGAACTCCGGCAGCGGCTAGCGCGCTTATCGAGCAATCGGTCATCATCTCGACGGCCATTGCGAACACTTCGCGGCCGTCCGTCATCCTCATTCGGGTTTGCGCGAGATCGAGGTCACCGTGGAACGGCTTGTTGCTTCCTCCTGCGGGAATCTGGATCAGCCCGTATCGCGAGCCGTCCGAAGCCACCGAGGCACCGAGAATGCCCCGATCAGCATCATCGCACTGACCGATCACCAGGGCGCCGGCGGCATCGGCAAACAGGACCGAGCTTGCGCGCTCGGCTGGATTGATGCGGCGGCTGAGGATGTTGGCGGCGATAACAAGGCTCGCTTTGCCGTGCAGGCGGGTAAATCCGTCCGCAAACATCAGCGCATAGATGAAGCCGGCGCAGGCGCCTGTCAGATCCACCGCGCCTGCGCGGCCAAGGCCAAGCTTGTGTGCGACCAGCGGCGCGCTCGGCGGCAGAAGATGGTCGGGTGTCGAGGTGGCAAGCAACAGCAGACCGATGTCGTGGCGCGCAATACCGGCGTTCGCCAGCGCCATGTCGCCGGCCTGCGCAGCAAGACCAGACAGCGTGTCTTCGTCGGTTGCCCAGAAGCGCGACCGTATCCCGGTACGCCTTTCGATCCAGCCTGGATCAAGACCGAGATTGCTCTCGATTTCGGCATTCGCCACCTTGCGCCCAGGCGCATGATGGCCAAATCCGAGAATGCGCGACGACTTGCTCATGGCCTGGACCCGAAGCGTTCGCCGGCCTCCTCGATGGCGTCATAGAGTCGCTCGAGCTCGTCGCCTGCCATGCAATAGGGCGGGAGAAGGTAGAGGACATTGCCGAGCGGGCGCACAAGCAGGCCGCGCTCGAGGAAGAACGCACGCAGCTTCGGACCAATCTCGGCGAGATAACCTGCGGAACCGGTTCGCAGGTCGAGCGCCGCGATTGTTCCCGTGGCTCGGCAGTCGGTGAAGAAGCTGTTGTCGCGAAAGCGTCGAAGCCCGGCGGCCTGCATTGCGCTCAAGGCCGCAATGCGCTCGGCCACCGGCTCGTCCCGCCAGATCTCGACATTGGCAAGTGCTGCCGCGCAGGCAATCGGGTTGGCAGTGTAGGAGCTCGAATGGAAAAACGTCTTCTTCCGGTCCTCGGAATAATGAGCCTGGAAGATGGCATCGGTGGCAAGCGTTACGGCCAGCGGGATGGCGCCGCCGGTCAGGCCTTTCGAGGTGCACAGGATATCTGGAGAGATCGATGCCTGCTCGCAGGCGAACATGGTTCCGGTCCGCCCCCAGCCGGTCATCACCTCGTCGGCGATCAGCAGCGAGCCGGAGGCCTCAGTGATCTTCTTCAATTCGGCCAGAACCGATGCTGGATACATCAGCATGCCGCCGGCGCCCAGCACCAGCGGCTCGACGATTAAGGCTGCGGCTCGTCGATCGCGGGTCACAGCCTCTAAACGATCCAGCGTCTCCTGCTCGCGCCCCGCTGCCGGAAAGGGGATGGTGTCGACCTCGAACAGCAAGGGTTCGTAGGCGGCGTTGAACACGCCACGCGCACCGACGCTCATCGTGCCGATCGTGTCGCCATGATAGCTGTGATCCATGACGACGATGCGCGAGCGTGGGGCGCCGATGTTGCGGAAATAACTGAGTGCCATCTTCAGCGCAACTTCGACCGAGGTCGAGCCACTGTCGGAATAGAACACCCAGTCGAGTCCAGCGGGAGCGAGGCCGACAAGCGCCTTGGCCAAGCGCTCTGCCGGCTCGTGCGTGAAGCCCGCAAAGATAATCTGGTCGAGGCTCGACGCGGTTGTCTCGATTGCCTTCATGATGCGGGGATGGCGGTGGCCATGTGTGACGACCCACCAGGAGGAGATGGCGTCCAGGATGCGGGCGCCGTCGGCCCTGCGGAGATAGGCGCCTTCAGTCCGGACGATTTCTGGGATCGCAGGCTCGAGCGCGTGCTGGGTGAAGGGATGCCAGACATGGGACTGCGACATCAGTCACCTCCAGTAATCGAGGCGAAGGCGAAGCCGGCAATCATTGCGTCCCTCAGTGTTTTGCCCGTCAGCAGATCGAGGTGCGGCAGCCTGCCGAGCTGCGGCGCACCGCTGAATTCCACGATGGTCCGTTGCGTATCGGCCATCTCATCGCCGATGAAAGCGATGCCCGCCAACGGGATGGAGCGGGCGCGGAGCGCCTCGACCGAGAGCAAGGTGTGGTTGATGGTGCCGAGCGTGGTGCGGGCGCACAGAATAACGGGCAGCCGCCATTCAGCGAAGATGTCGATGAACCTTGTGCGCCGGTTGAGCGGCACCATCAGGCCGCCGGAGCCTTCGATGACGAGCGGCGTCGGTAGGACGGGAAAGTTAAGATCGTCAGCCTTGATCGCGACGCTGTCGATCTCGGCCGAACGATGCGGCGACAGCGGGCTCCGCAAGCGGTAGGCTTCCGGCAGCACGCGCTCTGAGGGCAAGCCGGCAAGCCGCGCGACCACCTCGCTGTCGGTCTCGCCGTCGAGGCCCGATTGCACCGGTTTCCAGTAAAAGCCGTCGAGCAGGCCGGCGAGCCCAGCCGCAAACACGGTCTTGCCAACTCCCGTGTCGGTTCCGGTGATGACGATGCGTTGGGTCATATCGCCTCCGGCGATGTTTGGGCCAACACCTCGACCAGCGCCTCGACCATGGCGGAAATGTCGGCTTCGCCGATATTGAGCGTCAGTGAGATGCGCAGCCGCGACGTGCGCACGGTCGGAGGACGAATACCGCGTATGTCGAAGCCGCGGGCCTGCAGGCGCGCCGCCACTGCCATGGTGCGCCTGACATCGCCGATTACGAGGGGCTGGATCTGCGAGCCGCTGGGTATCACGCCGCAGCGCTCGGCCAGCTGGCGGCCGGCGAGGGCAACGCGTTCATGCAGCTGAACACGCCGCATAGGCTCGTCGGCGAGCATTGCGAGTGCTTCGCGCACTGCCACTGCCATCAGCGGCGATGGCGCGGTGGCGTAGATGAATGGCCGGCAACGGTTGATCAGATACTCGCACAGTGTCCTCGGCCCGGTCACGAGCCCACCAGATGCGCCGAGCGCCTTGCCGCAGGTGTGGAGCGCGACGATGTTGTCGCGGCCCTCGAAAGTGGCGGCAAGCCCCCGGCCGTCCGGTCCCCAGACGCCGGTCGAATGCGCCTCGTCAATGACGATGAATGCGCCGTGCCGATCGGCAAGCGCGACCAGGCTCTCCAAAGGCGCGCAGTCGCCATCCATGCTGTAAAGGCTTTCCACCGCGATCCAGACGCATCCCATGCCGCCTGCGGCGCGCCAACGTGTGATCGCATCCTCAACAGCGGTGGCATCGTTGTGCGCGGCCAGCACGAACTGTGCGCGCCCGGCCTGCGCACCCTCATGCATGCTGGCATGGGCGAGCTCATCGAGAACCAAAAGATCGCCCTTCTGCGGCAGGGCACTCAGCAGAGCGAAGTTGGCGATGTAGCCGCTGCCGAAGAACAGCGCGCGGTCGGCTCCAAAGAATGCCGCCGCGTCTGCCTCGAGCTGCTCGTGTTCCGGTGCATTGCCGCGCAACAGCCGCGACCCGGTGGCGCCAACCGGCGTGCCCCGCGCAATCGCCGCCACAACAGCATCGCCAAGTCTCCTGGACGAGGCCAGCCCGAGATAGTCGTTCGACGAGAAGTCCAGCCCGGCGCGGGGCGAAAGCGTCCGCAGCCGGTCCTTGCGCGCCAGCCTCTTCAAGGTCGCATCATAACTGGCAAGCGGCGCCCCGTTCATTGCGCTTCGAGTTCCATCGGCTCGATGCCAAGGCGCCGGAACAGCAGGGTATCCTTGTCCTCACCGGGATTGTCCGCCGTCAGCAGCGTGTCGCCGACGAAAATCGAGTTGGCGCCGGCAAAAAAGCACAGCGCCTGCATCTCGTCGGTCATGGCCATACGGCCGGCGGAGAGACGGATATGCGATTTCGGCATCATGATGCGCGCCAGCGCGATCACGCGCACGAATTCGATCGGCTCAATGGGCTTGGCATCGGCAAGCGGCGTGCCGGCGATCGGAATCAGCATGTTGATCGGAACGCTTTGCGGATGTTCCGGCAGATTGGCCAGCGTCACCAGCATGTCGATCCGGTCCACCGGCTCCTCGCCCATGCCGATAATGCCGCCGCAGCAGACCTTGATGCCAGATTGGCGAACGTGCTCGAGTGTCTCGAGCCGCTCGGCGAAACTCCGCGTGCTGATGACCTCGCTGTAGTAGCGTTCCGACGTATCGATGTTGTGGTTGTAATAGTCGAGACCCGCCTGCTTCAGACGAGCGGCTTGCTCAAGATCGAGCATGCCCAGCGTCATGCAGGTCTCCATGCCCAGCGCCTTGACGCCCTCGACCATCGCCACCATCGCATCCATGTCGCGCGCTTTGGGGTTCCGCCAGGCGGCTCCCATGCAATAACGCGTGGCGCCGGCGTCACGCGCTTTCTTCGCCTCGGCGACGACGCGCCTGACCTCCATCAGCTTCGACGCCTTCAGGCCGGTCTCGTGATGCGCCGACTGGCTGCAATAGCCGCAATCCTCCGGGCATCCGCCCGTCTTGATGCTGAGCAGCCGGCTGAGCTGGACCTTGTTTGGATCGAAATTCTGGCGGTGCACGGTCTGCGCCAGGAAGAGGAGATTGTTGAAGGGGGCATCGTGAAGTGCCTGAGCCTTCTCCAGGGTCCACGCTCCAGGGTCAGGGGATTGAGCCTGTGGCGATGTCTGCGTTGAACTTGCCGTTTGCATGTCCATGCTGTTCCTCCGGTCTGTCTTGCGGGGTCTTTGCTATCTGACTGTCGACGATCGGAGAGGACAGTTGACCAAATCCTGTTCGTTACTCAGACAATCATGAGCCCCGATGGTCGAGGCCGATATCCAGGATCGGCGCGCTGTGGATGAGTCGGCCGACCGAAATCAGATCAACGCCGGTCGCGGCAACCGCTCGCGCTGTATGGGACGTGATCCCGCCAGAAGCCTCGGTGATAGCGCGGCCACCGACGATTGCGACGGCGCGGCGAAGATCGGGGAGGGACATGTTGTCGAGCAGAACCGCATCGGGAGCGAAGCCAAGTACCTCCTCCAACTGGGCCAGAGTATCGACCTCGACTTCGATCTTGACGAGATGACCGGCCGCTCTTCGTGCTCGCTCGAGCGCTGGGCGGACGCCGCCTGCGATGGCGATGTGGTTGTCCTTGATCAAAATTGCATCGTCCAGGCCGAAGCGGTGATTGGACCCGCCACCTGCGCGCACGGCATATTTTTCGACTGCCCGCAATCCAGGCGTCGTCTTGCGTGTGCAGACGATCTTCGCGCCATATCCACGAA
Organism: Mesorhizobium sp. M0152; assembly: GCF_040322415.1. NCBI lineage: Bacteria > Pseudomonadati > Pseudomonadota > Alphaproteobacteria > Hyphomicrobiales > Phyllobacteriaceae > Mesorhizobium > Mesorhizobium sp. M0152. The sequence goes on along the minus strand of NZ_JAMYTH010000011.1, from coordinate 153,375 downwards.
CCGCAGCGACGATCGATGCCGTTGCTGTGGCGATGCCGCTCAGATGGCACAAAAAATTGAGTGCCGTCCTTTCGGCTGTGAGAATGGCCCGGGCCGGGCCAACCACTGATGCAATGATCTCTCCATCCACGACATTGCAGCCGTCTGCCCGCTCCACCGAGATGTCGACATCAGGATCAATCAAGTGGAAAGCGAGCATCGCCAGATCGAGGCCGGCGACAACTCCAGACTGTCGCGCCACCAACACGGTTCCCGCTTGGTATTCCTTCGGGACGATGGCATCCGTGGTCAAGTCGCCGGCTCTGCCAAGGTCTTCAAGAAGCGATGCCCGTACAAGCGGCTCAAGCATGACCGTGGGAAGCGGTGAGAGCCTCATCACTTTGCCCCTTCCAAGTTTGGCGAGTGTCCGAGTTCGCGCGCAGCGCCCAAGGCGGCTTCGAGCGTGATTTCGGACCGTCGGGCGGCAGTCGCATGATGAGGAAAATCTGTCCGGTAATGAGCGCCGCGGCTTTCTTCGCGCAACAAGGCGGCAACCGCGATCATTAGCCCGACAGCCGCCGGATCCGAGACCGCATCCTTGCTTTCGGCGAGCGGCAATAAGGCACGCGCGGCTGCTTTCAACCCTTCACCGTCCCGGACGATGCCGAGTGCGCGCGACAGGAAAACACGCACGGGTATCGGAGCGGGCGGTGGGTAAACGTTCGCAAACGCAGGTCTTGTTCTGCGACCAGGCGTTCCGGCGACACTTTCAGCGACCCAGCGGGCGCACACGATTGCCTCGGTCAAGGAATTGCTGGCGAGCCTGTTGGCGCCATGCAGTCCTGTCGAAGCGACTTCGCCGCAGGCCCACAGCCCCTCGACGGAGGTCCTGCCAAAGCTGTCCACGGCAACGCCACCCATGTGGTAGTGTTGGGCCGGACGAATGGGGATGAGATCGCGCGCGGGATTGATGCCCGCTCCACGACAGGCTGATGCGATTGTCGGGAAATGTCGAGCGAATGCCGGGCCAGGCCGTTGTCGGGCGTCGAGAAAAACACGGTGGCCGTTCGCAAGATGGTTCCACACGGCGCGGGCCAAGACATCGCGAGGCGCAAGTTCCGCCCCTGGCACGCTTTGAAGAAAAGCCTGGCCGGTTTCATCGATCAGGGCAGCACCTTCGCCTCGGACAGCCTCGCTGACCAGGGCCATAGGGCGTTCTGGGCCGTCAAGCGCGGTCGGGTGGAACTGGATGAATTCGAGGTCGGCTAGGACAGCTCCAGCGCGGGCCGCAAGTGCAAGGCCTTGTCCGCAACTGCCCCAAGGGTTCGTGGTGTCGAGAAACAGTCCCCCGATGCCACCGGTGGCGAGGACGACCCGCCGTGAGCCGAAGAAGAAAGGTCCGATCGAACAGCTCGCCCAGACGCCTCGGATCGCATTCTCTCGCACGGCCAGCCGGCGTGCTTCCACGCCCTCCACGACAACTATCGACGGAGTGGAACGCACAGCCGCGATCAGGGCACGCATGATCTCACGCCCGGTGCCGTCCCCATGCGCATGAACGATGCGACGTCGGCTGTGTGCGGCCTCCAATCTGAGGCACAGTGATCCTTTCGGCGTGCGGTCAAAGGGAACCCCAAAGCCCGCAAGCCCCTCTATCGCCTTGGGCGCGGCCTGGAGGATGCGGCTCGCCACGTCTCTGTCGCAGAGACCATCCCCGGCGGCAAGCGTATCGGCCAGGTGCATTGCCGGATCGTCGTCTTCGCCGAAACTTGCAGCCAGACCCCCCTGTGCCCAGGTGCTCGAATTGTCAGCTCCCAGCAGCGACCTTGACAGAAGAAGCACCGGCTCCGGCGACAGTTGAAGCGCGGTCATCAGTCCGGCGATGCCGCCGCCGATGATGATCGGCCGCCCGAAGAAGCTGCGGAGGTCGGCGCTCAAACTGCCAGCATCCGTTCGACCGCAAGCCGCGCGCGCCCGGCGATCCCGGGTTCGATGGTTACGACATGTTGGTTCTGCTCGAGCGCCGTGCGGATGTTGGCAAGCGTGATCCGCTTCATGTGCGGGCACAAATTGCAGGGCCGGATGAACTCGACCTCTGGGTGCGCTAACGCGACGTTGTCGCTCATCGAGCATTCCGTCATCAGCACGACACGTGGCGGCCTTTGCCTTTCGACATAGTCGGACATGGCAGCCGTCGAGCCGGAAAAATCTGCTTCAGCCACGACGTCGGGCGGGCATTCGGGATGGGCGAGCACGACCACGCCGGGATGGCTTTCGCGCAACTCGCGGATGTCGGCCGGTGTAAAGCGCTCATGCACCTCGCAATGCCCTTTCCAGGCGATGATCTGCACATCGGTCTGGGCGGCGATATTCTGGGCCAGATATTCGTCCGGCAGCATGATCACCCGGAGAACCCCAAGGGATTCGACGACCGCCTTGGCGTTGCCGGATGTACAGCAGATATCCGACTCGGCTTTCACTTCGGCCGACGTGTTTACATAAGTGATGATCGGAACCCCGGGATAACGCTGGCGCATCAAGCGCACGTCTTCTGCCGTGATTGATTCCGCCAACGAGCAACCGGCGCTGAGATCCGGAATGAGCACGGTCTTGTCCGGATTAAGGAGCTTGGCCGTTTCGGCCATGAAATGGACGCCGGCCAGCACGATGACTTGCGCCTCGATCGTCGCAGCCGTGCGGGCCAGTGCCAAGCTGTCGCCGACGATGTCGGCCACGCAATGGAAGATCTCGGGCGTCTGATAGTTGTGCGCCAGGATGATGGCGTTGCGCTCGCGCTTCAGTGCAAGGATCGCCTCGATATCCTCGGCGAAAGCCGGCCATTCGATCGGCGGGATCACTCGTCGGACGTGCTCGTAGAGCAACGCGGCCGTAGGCAGCATGGCGCTCATCGACCCCCTCCCGCTTATACTCTAATTGAAAATAACCAGCATATACTTACTGTGAGTATAAGGGATGTCAACCCCGCGCCAGCGGCAATTTTGTCCCGGCGATGAGCCTATCGTCGAGAACGGCGTGGCGGAAACGGAAAAGCTTCGCTGGCCGGCCGCCGGTCTCAGTGGTGGCCTCTCCGGTCTCCTCGACCAGCTCCTGCTGTTCGATCAGTCGGCGAAAGTTCGGCTTGTGGATGAGCCTGCCGGCGAGCGCCTCCACGGTTCGCTGCAGCTGCAAAAGCGTGAAGACCGGCGGCATCAGCTCAAAGACGACCGGCCGGTATTTGATCTTGGAGCGCAGCCGCGCAATGCCGGTCGCCACGATGCGGCGATGATCGGCGACCATGGACTTGCTGGGCACCAGCGGAGGGGGCGCCGCGTCCCGCCCTCTTACGGCCTCTTGGACCAGGCCTGCTTCGTAGACTAACTCATAGCGTTGAAGCGTGAGTTCCTCGTTCCAAAGGCGGTCGTCGAAGCCGAAGGCTATCGTCGCCCGCTGCCAGCGTTCACGTCGCGTGGCCGAATCGCGGACGCCGTTTGCCCATTCAATCAGGCGTGGTCGCAGAACGTCCAGCACGACCGGAGGCGTGCCGGAGCGGTGGTCCTCCCATGGAAAATATTCATACCAATTCTGCCATCCGCACTTGGGCGAGCCCGCTGCCTGTTCCTTGCGGGTCAATGCAAGATAGCTGATGGAGATGACGCGCTGCTGGCGCTCGGCGCCGATGCGATCCCGATCAGCGAACGTGTAGAGTTGCTCAATGTACCCCAGCCGATGGCCGGTCTGCTGCTCGACCCACCCCCTCAAGCCGGATTGCAGCGATCGGTGCTCAAGCGCAAAGGGACCGGAGGGCAAGGTGTCTGCCTGGCCGATGGTGAGCACACAGGGTTCACTGTCGTTTACGGCGACGACAAGGGCGATCAGGTCCACTTTGACGTCGTCGGCCTTGAAGGCGGCTCTGTCTTTCCTGAGTCCTATTGCCTGATCGTCCATGTTCGCGAATTACTTGGCCAGCTCGGGGGACCTTAATCGATTTAGTGTAAGCGCGCCTGTCGGCACGTCAACACCCCACAGCTGCAAGGGCATTTTTAGCTCTTCGCACCTGCACAAAAATGTGCCAAAGGCGACACCCGCGGTTGGTAACGTAGGGGAAGGAGGATCCATTGAGCGCGTTTGGTGACACCAAGGCGATCACACCGCCGGATATTCGTTCGCGCAAAGGTGGGACGCCGCTCGTCTGCCTTACCGCCTACACCACTCCAGTCGCCCGGCTTGTCGATCCCCATTGTGATGTGGTGCTCGTCGGCGACAGCGTCGGCATGGTTCTCCACGGCCTGCCCTCGACGCTCGGTGTCACGCTGGAGATGATGATCACGCACGGCCAGGCGGTGCGCCGTGGCATCAAGCAGGCGCTGATGGTGGTCGACCTGCCGTTCGGTTCCTACGAGGAAAGCCCAGAGCAGGCTTTCCGAAATGCTGCGCGCGTCATGTCGGAGACCGGCTGCACTGCCGTCAAGCTCGAAGGCGGCGAAACGATGGCAGAGACGATCGGCTTCCTCGCCGCACGCGGCGTGCCCGTCATGGCTCATGTCGGCTTGACGCCGCAGGCCATCAACGCCATCGGTGGCTACCGCGTGCAGGGCAGGGGCGGGGATGCCGAGCGCATCAGGCGCGACGCAATTGCGGTGAGCGAAGCGGGCGCCTTTGCGGTCGTCCTGGAAAAGGTTCCTGAAGCGCTCGCCCGCCGGATCACCGGGGAGGTGGCGGCCCCGACCATTGGCATCGGTGCCTCGGCAGCCTGTGACGGCCAGATTCTCGTCGTCGACGACATGCTCGGCCTCTTCGGCGACTTCCGACCCAAGTTCGTCAAGCGCTATGCTGAACTGGGGGAGGCGGCTGCGGCTGCGATCGCTTCCTATGCGCACGAGGTGAAGGAGCGCCAGTTTCCGGCCGCCAAGCACGTGTTTGCCGATGCGCCCAAGCCCGCCGACACGGACGCCACCAAGAGCGGAGAAGCAGCGTGAGCGTGCCGATCGTCAGGAGCGTTGACCAGCTTCGCGAAATCGTCGCCGCATGGCGCCGCGAGGGCGTGAGGATTGCCGTGGTGCCAACGATGGGCGTCCTGCATGAGGGCCATCTCAGCCTGGTGCGCGCTGCACTCAAGAAAGCAGACCGTGTGATCGTGACGCTCTTCGTCAACCCGAAGCAATTCAATAGCCAGGCCGATCTTGCCGCGTATCCGCGCACCGAGGACGAGGATGCCGCCAAGCTGGCACCGGTTGGCGCGCACCTGCTTTATGCGCCAGATGCAGAGGAGATGTATCCGGCGGGCTTCGCCACCACCGTTTCGGTGTCCGGTGTCAGCGAGGGCCTGTGCGGTGCCTTCCGGCCGGGACATTTCGATGGCGTGGCGACCGTCGTCGCCAAGCTCTTCCTGCAGACCAGCGCTGACTTCGGCTTCTTTGGCGAAAAGGACTTTCAGCAAATTCACCTGGTCAGGCGCATGGCCCGGGATCTGGATATTCCAATCACCATTGTTGCCTGTCCGACAGTCCGTGAAGCCGACGGTCTTGCGCTATCATCGCGCAATGTGCGGCTCTCGCCAGCGCAACGCGCTGTTGCTCCCAAGCTATCATCGGTCCTGCTCAAGACGGCTGAGCGGCTTGGGCGCGGCTCACCCGTCCTGCCAACGCTTGCAGAATCTCGCGCAGCAATTCTGGCTGCAGGCTATCGCGAGGTCGAATACCTGGAACTTCGCGAAGAGGCAGATCTGCACCCGATGACAAACCTTGATCGACCGGCACGGTTGCTTGCCGCGGCCTGGCTCGGCGGCACACGTCTCATAGACAACGTCAGACTATTTCGGATTGGTTCAACAGATTAGCCACGTTCTCGGCACGCGCTGTATCCGTCCGGGATCGTTTAAAACAAGGTCTCTGCCTGGCATTGAGCGAACGGAGGTTACGCACAGGGCAAATGCATCGCGTGTTTGAGAACTTCGTCGAGCAACTGTCTGCAAGTGTTGATGCTGCCGATCTCTGTGAGGCAATGGCCTCCGCTGCAGCCGGCTTCGACTTCCCGCTATTCGCCTATTTCACTTACCCGTCGGCCTCCGGCGACGCCCCCCAATTGATTTCAAACTATCCTTCATCCTGGACGTCACGTTATCTGCAACAGCGGTACCACAGTCTCGATCCGGTCATCCTGCGCGGGCTGCAAGGCTGGGATACATTCGATTGGGGTGTGGATCGCGCTCGACACTGTCTGCCGAATTCGCAGCAACAAATTCTGGAGAGTGCGGCTGAGTTTGGCATCTGCGGCGGCCTGACGATGTCCATGCATGATCATCTCGGCCGGTTTGCTGCCCTGACCTTTGCTTCCGACCAGTCCCGTCCGCCTCTGTTGCGGTCACTGGCACGTTACGAAAAAGCATTGCAGCTGGTGGCCATCAACTTTCATATCCACGTCCGGCGCAGGCTCGCCGACGATCGCGTGGTGGATGGTGTAACGCTCACCCCGCGGGAGTTCGAGTGCCTGAAATGGGCGGCGCGCGGCAAGTCGGCTTGGGATATCAGCCAGCTTCTCGGCGTCTCAAAGCGCACCGTGACTTTTCACTTGGAAAACGCCAAGGCAAAGTTCGGCGTCCGAACGATCAACCAGGCCGTTGCACGAATGGCTGCCTCCGGCCAGACAAGATCCTGATTCTTCAGCCACGATACCTGTAAACCTCTACAGGCTGCATCGCTGTCAGCTTTGCCCTTCGATGGCGGGAACACATCCCACATGGAGGCGACCATGATGCAACTGATAACACCAGACTTTTACAACGAGTTTGCAAGCGAACTCAAAGAGATGCACGGGCTCAGGTTTCGGGTGTTCAAGGAAAGGCTCGATTGGGAAGTTGATACCGAAGACCAGATGGAATCCGATCCGTTTGATGCTCTGAAGCCCGTCTATCTGCTCCTCAAAGGATCCGACTGGCGAATTCGCGGTTGCGTGCGTCTTCTGCCCAGCACCGGACCCACAATGTTGCGCGACACCTTCCCGGTGCTGCTGGGTGCTGACGTCGTGCCCTCGACCACCGACATATGGGAGAGCAGTCGTTTCGCGCTCGATCTTCCTGCGTCGGCGCCCAAGGCTGCGGGCGGGCTGGCCCAGGCGACCTACGAGCTCTTCGCGGGCATGGTCGAGTTCGGCTTGGCCAAGGATCTGACCCGGATAGTAACGGTGACGGATACGCGCATGGAGCGGATCCTCCGCCTGGCTACGTGGCCATTGTCGCGCATCGGAGAACCCAAATGCGTCGGCAAAACGGAGGCGGTGGCTGGGTTTCTCGAGATTTCCCACGCGAGCCTTTTGCGCATCCGCAGCAGGGGACGTCTGATTGGACCGGTACTGTGGCAACCGGTTCTAGGCCCGTCGGCATAGCGCCATAGTGGACACCTGAGCCATGAAGGATGCTGGTCTGTCCAAGGAAGCGACGGTCGGCCTTGTATGCTGGCCGGACTGGCGTCGCCAGGACGCTTACCACTACGCCAGACAATTGCCACGCACTGGCTGGGCCTGGGAGTTTCTTCGGCGCAATCCACAATTCCAGCGCGACCACGCCAAAATGGCACCGTCCGCCTGCTTTGTCGGAGCCCAGGCCGACATGAAGATAATCGAGTTGACGACAGAATCAGCTTTCCTAAGACAATGGTGCCTCCTCTTTCGCGGACGCGCCACAGTCGGACGCTACATCGGCAAGGGTCTTTTGGGATCCACGCGATTGCGCCTGTATTCTACGAGCGGCTGCGGAGCCGCTTGGGCTCGACCACGATTTTGAACCGCTTCACCTTTCTTCGCTCTCATGCTGCAAGGACATCCTGCTGACAGCTGCGGGCGTGCAGCACGTGCTGCTGAGGGAGAACTGCCGGAGTCTGCAGATCGCCGTTTCCGGTGCGTCCGTCCTCCGCCCGTTGCGGCTATATGTCGACGCGATCCTTCAGCCGCGCCACCTCAAGTTCCATGTCTCTGCCCTTCAGTTCCTGAACGACGTCAATGGTTGCCGCCGTCTGTCAGCTGCTTGCTTTCCGCCGGAACACCGCGGAGCGCGTCTGCGTATCGTACTCCAGGCTTTGGATGGCTCGCTCGCGGGAGCATCTCATCAGGAGGTCGCCATTGCCTTGTTCGGCAGACGCCGTGTCGAAGAAGATTGGCGTCATCCAGGTGGCCATCTTCGCGATCAGGTACGTCGCGCCATCCAACGTGGCCGCTACCTGATGGGCGGCGGCTACAGACAGTTCCTGAGGTAATTGGGGTGGTTGTGATTGTCTTATTCGAACGCGCAACCTCCATTTTCTCACTGCAATTGTGCGTTGCGCAAAACGTGGCAAGCGCCTAGTTCTTCCCGCGGCGAATCCGGTTTCGGCGAAGCACTGAGACCCAACCTTCGTCGATAAGTGCCTTCATGCCCTGAGAATCCCGATGACCGTTAGGAACCCCGACAAAGCCGGCGCTGCAAGCCTTGAGACAATCGCGCGAAACGGCAGCATGCTGCGTCGCATAGCCGTACGCATTCCGACCTACCTGTCGGATATTCGCGAGAACCCGGCGTGGCTGCCCATGTTCATGTTGGCGCGCACCATGCCGGCACGGAGAATGCACTGGCGTGGTGCAAAGCCGGTCCGAAGGTCAAAGAGCCCAGGACACGATGTTTGCCGGTGTCAATTGCCACGACGTTGTCGACGCGCTGCAGATGGATGGGCTTTTTCCCGGCCTAGTCCTGCCAACAATGGTGGCTGAAAATGTAGCCGCATTCGCCAGGTGCACACCTTGTTTCGGCAATTTCGATCGCCGACTCGAATTCATGCCGGCGGAGCATGTGGAGGCTGAGGCGCGGTTTGGCCGTCCGTTGCTCAGCGGCCATTATTTCGAGCGCATTCTGGGCTGTAACTCGGCCGTTGCCGTCCAAAACGATCCGCTGCTCATGGATATTAGCCTGAGTTCGCTTCGCGGGCCGCGCGGCTCGCCCAGGACCGTCGTCGTCTCGCGCGGCGCCGGTGTCAGTTGACGATGGCATAATGCCCGCCGGGGGCGAGCGCCTCGCGCACGGCACGTGCCAGCCGCGGTCGGTCCGGGACGCCATGGAAAGCGTTGGCCATGAAGACGAGGTCGACGGGGCGTGACACCAGAGTAGCGAGTTCATAGGCGTCGCCGGCGACGAATTCGCAATTGGTCACGCCGGCGCCGGTAGCGGCGCTGCGTGGCCTCCAGCTTAGTCAGGCAGTCCGGCATGTATGAGCATTGTGCCGCCGACTTCGGCATCGGCGATGGTCTGTCTCGGCGACAAGCTGCGGCGACGGCTGTGCCGATCGCCACGGTCGCCCGCCATGTCGTCGCCATAGACATCGACGCCGACCAAGGGCTCGCAGGCCGGTCGTCCGTCCACTGTCCAAGGCCTGCTGGCCTTTCTGAGGCCGTGATCCTGCCGCGGGTGAGTTTGCGATTCTCATAAGAGCGTCAGGCGCGAATAGAACTTTAGGTCCCCACAGCAGCCGACCTATCCATGGGGTGGATGGTAGTGATCACTACAATCAATTGTACCAATATCATGGAATACTACTACAAGGCCGCCACTTAAAGCGGCCGGATGGGTATCCGTCTCGCGTGGGCTGATGCTGCCCGCAAAAATGCGGAGACGAACATGTGCGGGATTGTTGGCATCGTTGGGCAACAGCCGGTGTCGGATCGGTTGATCGGCGCGTTGAAGGGTTTGGAATATCGCGGCTATGATTCCGCCGGCGTTGCGACGATCATCGACGGTGCCTTGCACCGCCGGCGCGCCGAGGGCAAGCTCGTCAATCTCGAGAGGCGACTGAAGGAAGAGCCGCTGAGCGGCAAAGTCGGCATCGGCCACACGCGTTGGGCAACCCACGGGGCCTCGACGGAACGCAATGCGCACCCGCACTTTACCGACGGTGTCGCCGTCGTCCATAACGGCATCATCGAGAATTTCACCGAGCTGAAGGAGGAATTGGCGGCGGATGGCGCCGAGTTCCAGACCGACACCGACACCGAGGTCGTTGGGCATCTCTTGGCAAGATACCGCCGCGAGGGCATGAGGCCGCAAGAGGCCACGCGTGCCATGCTGAAACGCGTCAGGGGCGCCTATGCGCTTGCCATCCTCTTCGAAGATGAACCGTCGACCATCACGGCGGCGCGCAACGGACCACCGCTGGCGATCGGTCACGGCGACGGCGAGATGTTCCTGGGCTCCGACGCGATCGCTCTTGCGCCCTTCACCAATGAAATTACCTATCTCATGGACGGCGACTGGGCCATTGTCGGCAATTCGGGCGCCCATATCTTCGATATCGACGGCCATCCCGTCGAGCGTCCGCGCCATATCTCCACGGCCGCGGCCGATCTGGCCAACAAGGGCAGCCATCGCCACTTCATGGAGAAGGAAATATACGAGCAGCCCGAGGTCATCGCCCATGCTCTTCGTCATTACATCAACATCATAGAGGGTCGCGACATGGTTCCTGGCATCGATTTCGCCAAGGTTCCGAGCTTGGCGATCTCTGCCTGCGGGACCGCCTATCTCGCCGGACTGATCGGAAAATACTGGTTCGAACGCTATGCGCGCCTGACGGTTGAAATCGACGTTGCGTCTGAATTCCGTTACCGCGAGATCCCTTTGCCGCCGCAGTCCGCGGCTCTTTTCATTTCGCAGTCCGGCGAAACCGCCGATACGCTTGCATCGTTGAGGTACTGCAAGGAGCGTGGGCTGAAAATTGGCGCTATCGTCAATGCCTGCGAATCGACCATCGCTCGGGAGGCCGATACGGTCTTCCCGATCCTTGCCGGACCGGAGATCGGCGTCGCCTCTACCAAGGCTTTTACCTGCCAGCTTGCCGTTCTAGCCGCACTCGCCCTCAGCGCCGCCAGAGCCCGCGGGACCGTCCCCGAAGGCGAGCTGCAGGCACTCGTCAGGAGCCTCGCCGAATTGCCGCGCGTCATGGGCCAGGTACTCAACAGCATCCAGCCGGAGATCGAGTTCTTGTCGCGCGAACTGTCAAAGTGTCGTGACGTCCTGTATCTCGGCCGTGGCACCAGTTTCCCGCTAGCGATGGAAGGAGCGCTGAAGCTCAAGGAGATTTCCTACATCCATGCCGAAGGCTATGCAGCGGGTGAATTGAAGCACGGGCCAATCGCATTGATAGACGAGAACATGCCGGTGATCGTCATCGCGCCCCATGACCGCTTTTTCGACAAGACCGTCTCCAACATGCAGGAAGTGGCTGCCCGTGGAGGGCGGATTATCCTCATCACCGATAAAAATGGGGCAGCCGCATCGAAACTCGACACCATGCACACGCTCGTGCTGCCGGTAGTCGACGAGATTATCGCGCCAATGATCTTCTCGCTGCCGATACAGCTTCTTGCCTACCACACGGCGCTCTTCATGGGGACAGATGTAGACCAGCCGCGCAATCTCGCAAAATCGGTCACGGTCGAATGATTGTGAACCTGTACAGATGGCGAAGCTCTCGATGGAAAGCTACCCTTTGGCTGGATCCGGATGAAAACCAGATGACCAGTGTTTGCTGGAATTTGGAATCCCTTTTTTCGGCCGGTCGATCGGGGCACAGGGCGATCGAGCTTCCTAGAGCCGACGTCAGCACGCAGCCGGGGGCTTTCAAGAGTGGGTCTTTCGCTCCCCCGCCGGTGGAGATTGGCCGAAGGAAGCAGTGTCCGTACCGGGAGTTCGAGTTGGTGTTCAGAGTTCCAGGGCCCCCTCCTGAGATGGCCTGATCGGCTGTAGCGCATCCGACCTGCGATCCTTCGCGAATAATTCTCGCCGTTGGCTTTCTTGATTAGAAGGAGGTGAGCCGCCATATTCCGACCCAGCTCCTAATTCAGGCGGCCCATTCCATGGATGAGGCCGGTTCGGCTGAATGGACGTCCATTTTTTGATTTGCTTGGTCTGCGCCGCCGGGGGGGTATCTCCCGAGGGAGCTCCCATGTTCTTGGAGATGTTTATGAACGATTCGCGCATTCCCGAACCAGTCTTGACGGCTATGTCGCAGGGGACCCACATCGTCCGCGCTTATCGTGAGCACCTTGGGTATTCGATCGAGGACCTGACGGTCGCGAGCGGGCTTGCCGCTGAGGAAATTCAAAACATCGAGCGAGGTCTGAGGTACAACAAGGGATATCGGGATCGGATAGCGAGATCGCTTTCCATACCTGTGGGAATCCTTGAGGCAGAGTCGCACATTTCGGACGCCGCCTGATCAGTCGGATGATCCGCAATGGGTGGACTACCGCTCTTGTGATGTGAAGCTTGCGGCTGATTGTAGACGCTGATTCCGTTGGGATGCCTCTGGCGCAGTACCGCCAAGAGAATCTCGTCAACTTTCCGATGCAGGAACCCTTCACATGGGCTCGCCAACAACAAGGCGATATAGCCGCCCGGAGTGCTACGAAACGTGCACGAGGGCATCGGCTCGCGACGAAGGATTGTAACGGCGAACTCTTGGTAGTTCGGCGAGGCGATGCTGGCGCTTGAGCATCAACTCGGCCTACGAGAGTGGCTACTGGCTGAATCGGCCAACATGGCCGGCATCGCGCCGCTCTGAAAATAACATGGCGGGCATCCTGACGTTTCCGGGTTGACTATGGGTGTTCGAACCACGAAAAGGGGCCGCTCTTCGTGAGTGGCGTGCGCCGGCAGTCTAACCCCAAGCCCCCCCGCCCAGGCTGCCGGCGCGCTTCTAGAAAGATCGAGGTAGGCACTCGCTGCGCTCTGCCCGCCGACACCTTGTGCTTCCTCCAGCGAGTCCAGCGGACCACCATGGGTGTTGCAGTTCTGGTGCTTACCCACGTCCATTTGCGATCTCGGGTCATTGAGAGTACCGCAAGCACCCTCTCTGCTGGATGGCAACGCGGCTCGCGCCGCCCGTATGCAGCGCAAGCTCCATGCATGAGGTCATCCCTTCAAAATACTTGATGCAGCTGCGCTTGCGTAGCTCCTTGCATGCGCTCGATGCCAGGAGGAGACCTCTGTCTACGCTCGCATCGATGCAACGCCGTTGATCACCATCATCGCGGCGACCGCTTCGCGGGGGCCGCAGCCGTTTTGGAGCATGACGATCATGCCGGCGCCATCGCAGTGACGCACATGCAAAATTCACAGATGCATTCTCGCCCAATGCTAGGTGCCCAGCATATGTCCGGCATCCCGCAACGCGGCTACGAAGAGACGGGCATTGCCGTTGGCATCCATCTTGGCCTGCATCGACAGGGGCATCCTGTGCCAGCTCTCCAAGGACGCAATGTAATGTGAGAACATACCGTTAACGATGCAATAGTGGGTAACTAGGCCGTGTACATCCAACGCCAGCACGCCGAATTGGCCGCCGTGATATCGGATGGCTGCGACCCGCTGGACCTGCGCGTCACCGTCGATCCGCACGTCGAAAAGCAGGATTCCGCGGCTCCTGGTGGCTATCTCGGCGGCTTTTTCAGCGAAGCTCAACGAGAGCGAGCGGACGCTTTCGACTGCCATCTGTAAAACCATCAAGTTCAGTTCATCCACTGACATAAGGTACCTGTGCGCAAGACATGGGTGATTGCAATCGACCACACCGCTTGTTCACAGATGTCGGCTCATCACCGGTTATTCAGGGTTTGCCGGTCATCTTTGCGGCAAGCCATCCGGGCTCCTTGTACCCTGCAACCGTTGCAGTGTCGTCCCTCGGCGCTCGGAACCGCCAGGCTCTGCTCGTCGAGAACTTTGTCCGCGAGCAGCGGCCGCTTGAGCATTCCGCTGAAGCGTGACGTCTCATCAGTCCGTGTCCTTGCAGCTCACCGCGAGGGCGTTTTGCGCACCGCACGCAAGCGCACGAAACTGGTCTCCGTTCACTTCACAAAATGGTTTTCCTGAAGTACTGGAGCGCAGAGAAATCTCCGGTCGCAGCCTACCCGGTTAAAACAAGGACCCAACGATGAAGACTCTCGTCGTCTGCTCCGGCGGATTGGATTCCGTTACTCTTGCTCACAAGGTGGCAGCGGAGCACCAGCTTACCGGCCTGCTATCGTTCGATTACGGCCAACGGCATAGGAAGGAATTGGGCTTCGCCACCCTTTGCGCGGAGCGCCTGGGCGTCCCGCAGCGAATCATCGACATCCACGAGATCGGCGGCGGCCTTTCCGGCTCCGCGCTGACCGACAATGTGGACGTGCCCGATGGGCACTATGCCGAAGATACGATGAAGGTAACGGTGGTGCCCAACCGGAACGCCATCATGTTGGCCATTGCCTTCGGCCTCGCCGCAGCGCAAGACGCTGACGCGGTGGCGACGGCCGTGCATGGTGGGGATCATATTGTCTATCCCGATTGCCGTCCGGCCTTCATCGATGCTTTCCAGATGATGCAGGACCACGCGCTCGACGGCTACGCGCAGATTCGCCTTTATGCACCCTATGTGAACCTGACGAAGGCGGACATTGTTAGGGATGGAGCCACATACGGCACGCCCTTTGCGCAGACCTGGTCCTGTTACAAGGGCGCCGAGCGTCATTGCGGGAGGTGCGGGACCTGCGTCGAGCGGCGTGAGGCGTTCCACATCGCTGGGCACCCGGACCCAACCGAGTACGAGGACTCCGACTTCTGGCTCGGAGCGCTGCGAAGGACCACCGCGTAATGTTCCGCATCACCAAGGAATTCCACTTCTCAGCCTCGCATCAGCTCACCTCATTGCCACCCGATCACCAATGCGCGCGCCTGCACGGACATAACTACATCGTCGAAGTGGAGCTTTCAGCGAATGGACTGGACGATCACGGCTTCGTGCGCGACTACCACGATTTGGCGCCATTCAAACGCTACATCGACGAGAGCTTCGACCACCGACATCTCAACGACGTGCTGGGACACGAGCAAGTCACGGCGGAATATCTGGCCAGACATTTCTACGACTGGTGCAAGGCACGCCTGAGCGAAACCGCGGCCGTGCGGGTGAGCGAAACGCCGAAAACCTGGGCGGAATACCGGCCATGACCAATACGCATCCCGCAATCCGCGTTAGCGAGATTTTCGGGCCGACGATCCAGGGCGAGGGCGTGCTCATAGGTTTGCCGACGATCTTCGTCAGAACCGGCGGGTGTGACTTTCGCTGTTCCTGGTGCGACAGCCTGCATGCTGTGGACAATCAATTCCGCCATGAATGGGAGATGATGTCCGTCGGCGCGGTGTGGAAAAATGTGCTTGCGCTTTCCGGTGGCCGCCCGCTTATGGTGTCACTGTCAGGCGGCAATCCGGCCATCCAGCCGCTCGGCGCGCTCATCGACCGAGGCCATGGTGACGGTTACCGTTTTGCGCTGGAAACCCAAGGTTCGCTTGCCAGGGACTGGTTTGCGCACCTTGACGTGCTGATCCTCAGCCCAAAGCCGCCGTCAAGCCAAATGACGACAGATTGGGCCGCTGTCGAGGCGTGCCTCCAGGCGGCACAAGGCAAGCCCCAAATCGTGCTCAAGCTCATTGTTTTCGACGAAAGGGACTACGCCTACGCGAAAGACGCCGCTGCGCAATTTCCGCAACTTCCGATCTATCTGCAACCCGGCAATCACACGCCGCCACACCCGGCAAATGATGACGCGCCCGTCGACCTTGACGGAATATTGAAGCGCATGGAGTGGCTGGTTGACAGCGTGACCCGCGACAAATGGTTCGAAGCCCGCGTGCTACCGCAGCTGCACGTTATGCTCTGGGGTAACAAGAGAGCCGTCTAGGCCAGGCCCTTTCCACCGGAACTGCACCGGCATATTCGGCTGAACGGGTGGTTCAACGTTGACCGCGCTGCCGGGGTGCTTGCGGACTTCTGCCACCGGCCCAAGTGTTGTCAGCCGCTTGCACGGCACCTTGCATTCTCCTTGCAAGGTCGAAGGGAGCTGTCGCCGACAACCATGATCTGACAGGCAGGGCATGAGCGGGCGATATCGTCGCTATGCCAAGACGCGTCTGGTCCGCTTCGAACCGTCTCGGCCGACGGTCGCCGGTCAACAGTGGAAAACGATCGCAATCGGTTCACGATCGAGTGAGAGCCATGACCGTTCCTCTGCGGTGCTCAGACTGCCGCCGAGTGCCTGGCCGTTCCAGTTTCGAAATATTTGTCGAACCTGGCCGCGATGCTTCGGACGAAAGGGCGACTTTCAGCCGGCACAACGAATTTGTCGCCATCAAGTTCAAGCAATCGAACCGGATCGTGGAGGGCCATGGAACTTGACTGAAGGAGGAGCCTCTGGCCGGCCTCGCCGAAGCGTTCCACCAGATCGATGGCCGAGAAGGCGAAGTCGCACATCAGCCGCTCGATGATCCAGCCGCGAACGCGGTCGTCGTTGGAAAGTGCGATACCCCGAACAGCGGCCAGCCCGCCGTCATCAACCGTGCATCGATATTCGCTGGTCGAAGGCATGTTCTGCGCATAGCCCTGCCGAAACTGGCTGATGGACGATGGGCCTAGCCCAATCAAGGTTTCGCAGCAATCGTCGGTGTAACCCTGAAAGTTCCGGTGCAGTGTTCCGGCGCGGGCGGCAAGCGCGAGCGTATCACCCGGCTTGGCGAAATGGTCGATGCCGATTGCTTCGTAGCCCTGGTCCACGATCGCCCGCGCCGCCAGTTGCAATTGAGCAAATCTCTCCGCGGGACCGGGCAGCCATGCCTCGTCGATCATGGTCTGATGTTTCTTGAACCACGGCACATGGGCGTAACCAAAAAGCGCAATCCGGTCTGGTTCCAGGGTCAGCGCCTGCGCAACGGTGGAGGAGACGCTCTCCCTCGTCTGGTGCGGCAAGCCGTAGAGCAGGTCCAAATTGACGGATTCGACGCCGCGTGAACGAACGCCGTCGACAACCGCTTTGGTCTGCGAAAAACTCTGCTCGCGGTTGATCGCCTTCTGAACCTTCGGCTCGAAATCCTGGACGCCGAGGCTGGCCCTTGTCATGCCGATTTCGGCGAGTGCATCGAGGCGGGCTTCGTCCATATCGTTGGGTTCGATTTCGACGCTGATCCTGGCGTCGGGAAGAAATGCGAAGCTGTTGCGCAGGACGCTTCCCAGCGCCACAATATCCTCAGGTTCCAGCATCGTCGGGGAACCGCCGCCGAAATGAACCGCGCGAACTCGGCCCTTGCCGGTAACAAGGCCGCCAACCGTGGCGATCTCCGCATACAACGAGCGCAGATAAGCGGCCACCGGCTCGTAGTGGCGGGTCTGTTTGGTATGGCACGCGCAGAACCAGCAGAGCCTGTCGCAATAGGGAATATGCAGGTAAAGCGATATCTCGTCACCACCTTCGAGCGCCTCCAACCAGCCTCGGTAAACGACGGCATCGACGCCCGCATGGAAATGGGGCGCAGTCGGATAACTGGTATAGCGCGGGACGTTCTCGCCAAGTCTGGCAGCTAGCTTTTGTCGCATGTCGTGGTCCACCGTGTTTGCGTCGCCCGAACTGTGGATGCTTGGATGAGCCTAAGCCCTGATTTCGATCAACCTTCAGCACGGACAAACTGCCGCAAGGATTTTTCTACCGTGGATTGCTATCCTGCCCGCACTGGACCGGTAGAGCGATCGAATGACATTACGGCAGGATATTCACAGTTCCGGCATTCCCGTTCTTTGCTTGCCTTGCGAGGCACGGCGCCGCGGTGTCTGTGGCGCGCTCGAGCCAGACGATTTGGCTCAGCTCGCCAAGACGTCGTCGCGGCACAATATCGAGCCGGGGGTCGAACTGATCGGCGACGCCGAGGCGGTCGACTGTTATTCAAACGTGCTTTCAGGCGTGGTGAAGCTCACGAAGAGCCTTTCGGACGGCCGCCAGCAGATCGTCGGTCTCCAGTTCGCGCCGGATTTTCTGGGACGGCCCTTCAAGATGAAAAGTGCGATCAATGCGGAAGCGGCAACAGCTGTCTCGCTATGCTCGTTTCCGAGAGCGGCCATCGAACGGATGATGAAGCAGTCACCCGAATTTGTGCATCGCCTGCTCAAGCAGGCGCTGAACGAACTTGACGAGGCCCGCGAATGGATGGTGACTCTGGGGCGCAAGACCGCACCAGAGAAGGTGGCGAGCTTTCTCCTCATGATTGCCCGGAACATCGACTCCAATGTTGACCCGGCGGCTAGGTCGGCGTGCTTCGAGCTGCCGATGACGCGTGCCGACATCTCTGATTTCCTTGGAATCACTAACGAGACCGTGAGCCGTCAGCTGACCAGCCTGAGAATGGACGGCGTGATTCGGATCGAGAACAACCGCCGCGTCACCGTGGACAGCATGAGCCGGCTGGAACGGCGCTGCGGCGGCCGAGGCGCAATAGCCGTTTGAATGACACGAAGCTGCATGGCCCACGCCACTTACTTCATTCGGGGCAGGGCATGCTCGCGTTGGGCTCAGAAGACATCGCGTAGCGACAGCCCGTTCTAATTCCGATCGTATACGCCAGTTGCGTTTGGGCTCGTCGGCGAAGCATCCACACTTGGCCGAAGTCAATATGCCTCATACGCAGGCGAAAATCGCCGTCCAAACTATAAATGTCGCGAAGGCAGCGCAACGCTGGCGCTGGCTGTTCCAAGGCATTGAAACGATCGACGTTCGGTAAGGCATCGGCCTGCTTACCAGCGTCAAGGTGCGCTTCCCCACACGCCCACGGTCGCCTCCTACCCGGGCCCCGACTGGGGACGCCGGGCCTGTCCATAAACCGTCGGCCGGTGCTGCACTTCCACATTCGGCACAGTCTGATCGCACCGAACTCGATGCTGCTCGAAGCAAAATGGTGCGGCTCTGACATGGATCAGGGCGAGCAGGCGACGGCTGCGCAATAAGGCACCGCGGTTTGGCATCCGCCGGAATTGGAAATCGGGGCTTGCGATGAAATTCGGCAAAGAAATCGTGCTTCTAAGCCTGTTCGCATTCGCGGCTTTGGTGGCCGCTGGCGCTGGGGTGGATGAACCCTTTCGCCAGCATATGTGGGTCTTGTTCTTCGCCTTGGCTGGCTTCACTGCGATCCTGTTGCGCAACACTGAGTTCAAGCCTGCCGCGCCGATCGACCCGTCCGCTTACATGGACGGGCCAATCCGCTATGGCGCCATCGCCACCATGTTCTGGGGTGTCATCGGCATGCTTGTCGGCGTGGTCATCGCGCTGCAGCTTGCCTATCCCGATCTCAACATCCAGCCCTGGTTCAACTTTGGCCGTTTGCGGCCACTGCATACGTCGGGAGTCGTCTTCGCCTTCGGCGGCAACGCGCTGCTTTGCACGTCTCTCTATGTCGTGCAACGCACCTGCCGCGCCCGGCTGTTCGGCGGCGATCTCGGCTGGTTCGTGTTCTGGGGCTACCAGCTCTTCATCGTCATGGCCGCAACCGGATACCTGCTCGGCATCACCGAGAGCCGCGAATACGCCGAGCCCGAATGGTATGTGGACATCTGGCTGACCATCGTCTGGGTCGCCTATCTCATCCTGTTCCTCGGCACGATCCTGAAGCGCAAGGAACCCCACATCTACGTCGCCAACTGGTTCTACCTGTCCTTCATCGTCACCATCGCGATGCTGCATGTGGTCAACAACCTCTCCATGCCCGCCTCCTTCCTGGGCTCGAAGAGCTATTCGGCTTTCTCCGGGGTCCAGGACGCTCTGACGCAATGGTGGTATGGCCACAACGCCGTGGGCTTCTTTCTGACCGCCGGCTTTCTCGGCATGATGTATTATTTCGTACCCAAGCAGGCGAACCGGCCGGTCTATTCCTACCGGCTGTCGATCGTCCATTTCTGGGCAATCATCTTTCTCTACATCTGGGCTGGACCCCATCATTTGCACTACACCGCCTTGCCCGATTGGGCGCAGACGCTCGGCATGGTGTTCTCGATCATGCTGTGGATGCCGTCATGGGGCGGCATGATCAATGGCCTGATGACGCTGTCGGGCGCCTGGGACAAGCTCCGCACCGATCCGATCATCCGCATGATGGTGATGGCCATCGCCTTCTACGGCATGTCCACCTTCGAGGGCCCGATGATGTCGATCAAGACGGTCAACTCGCTGTCGCACTATACCGACTGGACCATCGGACACGTCCATTCGGGCGCACTCGGCTGGGTTGGCATGATCTCGTTCGGCGCGCTTTATTACATGGTGCCGAAGCTGTGGAACCGTGAACGGCTCTACTCGCTGCGCCTCGTTACCTGGCACTTCTGGCTGGCGACGCTTGGCATCGTTGTCTACGCGTCGGTCATGTGGGTGTCCGGCATCATGCAGGGCCTGATGTGGCGCGAATACGACGAGCAGGGCTTCCTGGTCTACTCCTTCGCCGAAACCGTGGCCGCCATGCACCCCTACTACATCATGCGCGCCATCGGCGGAGCCATGTACCTGTCCGGCGCCCTGATCATGGCCTGGAACATCGCCATGACCATCCTTGGCTACCGGCGCGAGGAGGATCCGATGCCCGGCTCCGTTCCCGCCCTCCAGCTTGCGCGATGATGAGACAGAAAATGAGGTTGATGAACAGACACGCGGTCATCGAGAAGAACGCTACACTTCTTCTCCTCGGGTCGCTGCTGGTCGTGACAATCGGCGGCATCGTCGAGATCGCGCCGCTCTTCTATCTCGACAACACGATCGAGAAGGTCGAAGGCATGCGGCCCTACTCGCCGCTCGAACTGGTCGGGCGCAACATCTATGTGCGTGAGGGATGCTATCTCTGCCATAGCCAGATGATCCGGCCGTTCCGCGACGAAGTCGAGCGCTATGGGCATTACAGCCTGGCGGCCGAGTCGATGTACGATCATCCTTTCCAATGGGGATCGAAGCGCACCGGACCGGACCTCGCTCGGGTTGGCGACCGCTACTCGAATGTATGGCATGTCGAGCACCTCACGGACCCTCGTTCCGTGGTGCCGGAATCCATCATGCCGAGCTATGGCTTTCTGAAGGATACGCCGATCGCGGTGAAGGATTTCTCGACGCATCTGGTTGCCAACAGGCGCGTCGGCGTCCCCTACTCCGACGACATGGTCGCTAACGCCAATGCCGATTTGATGGCGCAGGCTGATCCCAATGCCGACACGTCCGGCCTCGAGGCCCGCTACCCCAAGGCCAGGATCGGCGATTTCGACGGTGATCCGCAGCAAGTCACCGAAATGGACGCCCTGGTTTCTTATCTCCAGATGCTCGGCACGCTTGTCGATTTCAAGAACTACGATGAGACCGCCGGCTACCGCTGAGGACAATGGCGATGACGTACAATTTCATGCGGGAGTTTGCCGACAGCTGGGGCCTGCTTGCCATGGCTCTTTTCTTCATCGGATCCGTTGCCTTTGCACTTCGTCCCGGCAGCCGCAGGCAAGCCGGCGAAGCAGCTCAAATTCCTCTGAAGGAGGACTGATCATGAGCAGCGATCACATTGACGAGGTTTCCGGCATCTCGACGACCGGTCATGAGTGGGACGGCATTCGCGAGCTCAACAACCCGCTCCCGCGCTGGTGGGTCATCACCTTCTACATGACCATAGTCTGGGCGATCGGTTACACAATTGCCTACCCGGCATGGCCGCTGTTGCACTCCGCGACAAAGGGTGTACTTGGCTATTCCAGCCGCAACGAAGTCAAGAACGAGTTGTCCGCGGCCGAAGCGGCAAAGGGCAAATATGTCGCCGCAATAGAGTCGAAAAGTGTTTCGGAGATTGCTGCGGATGACACGCTGCGCGAATTCGCCGTCGCTGCCGGCGCCGCCGCGTTCAAGGTCAATTGCGTGCAGTGCCACGGTTCTGGCGCCCAAGGGTCCAAGGGCTTTCCGAACCTAAATGACGACGACTGGCTGTGGGGCGGCGAGGTGGACCAGATCCAGCAGACGATCGCTCATGGCATCCGCTTCGCCTCCGACCCGGCTACGCGCCTGTCGGAAATGCCGGCCTTTGGCGACATCATCACCGCCGATCAGATCAAACAGGTCAGCACCTACGTTGCCAGCCTGTCCGGCACTGTCGGCGATCAATCGTTGGTCGCGCCCGGCGCCAAGGTCTTCGCCGAAAATTGCGTGGCCTGTCACGGCGACAATGCAAAAGGCAACAAGGAACTCGGCGCTCCAGATCTGACCGACGCCATCTGGCTCTACGGGTCAGGCGAAGCGGCCATCGCCGCCCAGGTCACCGCGCCGAAACAGGGCGTGATGCCGGCCTGGGGCGCGCGCCTCGGCGAGACCAAGGTCAAGGAACTGGCGGTCTACATCCATTCGCTTGGCGGCGGAGAATAGGAGCAGAAGCCTATTCTCGTCCTCCCCCTCCCGCCAAGCGACGAGGCCCGGCGCAAGCCGGGCCTCGGCATCATCCAGAACCGATGAGTCGGCTTCCGGCGAAATCGTCGCTGGTAACTGGAGCTTCTCGTGCTTGATAACTCGCAAATAGAAAGGATCGAACCCACGCCGGTCGACTCCGCCAAGGTGCGTCAGCCAATGTACGCCGCGCGCAAGAAGATCTTCCCGAAGCGGGCCTCGGGCAGCTTTCGCCAGTTCAAATGGCTGGTGATGGCGGTCACGCTCGGCATCTACTATCTGACGCCGTGGCTGCGCTGGGATCGGGGCTCGTTTAGCCCGAACCAGGCCGTGCTGCTCGATGTCGCCAACCGGCGTTTCTATTTCTTCTTCATCGAGATATGGCCGCAGGAATTCTACTATGTCGCCGGCCTTCTGGTCATGGCCGGCGTCGGTCTTTTCCTGATCACCTCGACTGTCGGCCGTGCCTGGTGTGGCTACACATGCCCGCAGACCGTATGGGTCGATCTGTTCCTGGTCGTCGAGCGAGCCATCGAGGGTGACCGCAACGCTCGTATCAAGCTTGATGCCGGTCTCTGGACTCCCCGCAAGCTTGTGCTGCGGGTATCGAAACACGCCATTTGGCTGGCCATAGGCGCGCTGACGGGCGGCGCCTGGATCTTCTATTTCGCTGACGCGCCGACGCTGCTCGGCGAACTCTTCACCGGCACGGCAGCGCCTGTCGCCTACATCACCGTCGCGGTGCTGACGGCAACGACCTACACGTTCGGCGGGCTGATGCGCGAGCAGGTCTGCACCTATATGTGCCCATGGCCGCGCATCCAGGCAGCCATGCTCGATGAAAGTTCGCTCACCGTCACCTACAATGACTGGCGCGGCGAACCGCGCACGCGTCATGCCAAGAAGGTGCTGGCCGCAGGCCAGCTCGTGGGCGACTGCGTCGACTGCAATGCCTGTGTCGCGGTCTGCCCGATGGGGATCGACATTCGCTATGGCCAGCAGCTCGAATGCATCACTTGCGCGCTCTGCATCGACGCCTGTGACGGCGTCATGGACAAGCTCGGCAAGGAGCGTGGGCTGATCGCCTATGCGACGCTCTCCGACTACAACGCCAACATGATGCTGGCGACTGCAGGCGGGTCCAGCTCAGTCAATCCGGCGCTGGTCAGGACGGATGACGGCCTGTTTTCGGACAGAGTGGCGCATTTCCACATCCGCAAGATCTTTCGGCCACGCACCTATGTCTACATGGCTATGTGGTCGCTGATCGGCCTGGGCCTCCTCTACTCGCTGCTGACGCGCGACCGGCTCGAAATCAATGTCCTGCACGACCGCAATCCACAATTCGTGACGCTCTCCGACGGCTCGATCCGCAACGGCTACACCGTCAAGCTGCTCAACATGATCCCCGAGCCGAGGACGATCGTCGTAACCATGCAGGGCCTTGAAGGCGCTGACATCGTCGTCGTCGGCGACGACATCCCCGCAGGCCGTTCCTTCGCCATTCCGGTCGAACCCGACCGCCTGAAAATGCTGAGGGTCTTCGTTCGCCAGCCGGCGGACCAGATCCGCGCTCCGGCACAGACCTTCAAGTTCCGCGTCGAGGACAGAGCCAGCTTCGAGTCGAACGAGTACACCGCCACCTTCAACGCGCCGGAGACTGCCAGATGAGCGCCAGAACACAAAAAACCCGCGAATTCACCGGCAGGCACATGTTGGCCATCATCCTGGCCTTTTTCGGTGTGGTCATCGCGGTCAATCTGACCATGGCGACGCTTGCCAACACGAGCTGGACCGGCCTGGTCGTCGAAAACACCTATGTGGCGAGCCAGCAGTTCAACAGGAAGGCCGAGGAAGGGCGGGCGCAGGCAGCCCTCGGCTGGACCGGCAAGCTGACCATCGCATCGGGTGAAGTCCGCTACGGCCTCATCGACGCCGCCGGCAAACCGGTTCCCTTGCATGGCGTGAAGGCGCTGTTTCGCCATCCCGCTTACGAAAAAGAGGATGAATCCATCAAGCTCGTCCTCGCCTCGGGTCAGGAATTCGCCGCCCAGCATTTGCCGAAGGATGGTGTCTGGATCGTCGAAGTCGACGCCGATGCCGGCCTGGATAAACCGTATCGCGACGTCCGCAGGATCATGATTTCCCATGGAGCGCTGCAATGAGCTGTTGTGCGCCGGGTGCTGAAATGGCGCTTGATCTGGTCAACGCCGGATCGGTCCTGCCGTCCAGCCAGGAGATCAGGCTGGCGAGCCGATCGCTTGGCGATGATCTCCGCCAGACCGATCTTTCGGTCCCCACGGTTCATTGCGCGGCCTGCATCCAGGCGATCGAGACAGCACTGGGAAAGCTCGATCAAGTGGAGAGCGCTCGTGTCAACCTGTCGACGAAGCGGGTCGCGGTCCGCTGGCGTGGAAACCAGGTACCACCATTCGTCGCCGCGCTGGGACGGCTGGGCTACGAGGCGCATCTGTTCGACCCCGAGGTCGACAACAAGGACAAGACGCTTTCGGAGCTGATCCGCGCCGTTGCTGTCGCCGGCTTTGCGGCGGGCAACATCATGCTGCTTTCGGTCTCTGTCTGGTCCGGTGCTGAAGGCGCTACCCGCGACCTGTTCCACTGGGTCTCGGCGCTGATCGCCATCCCCGCCCTCGCCTTCGCCGGCGGCATCTTCTTCAAGTCAGCCTGGAATGCGCTGCGTCACGGCCGCATGAACATGGATGTGCCGATCGCCGTCGGCGTGTCGCTGGCCTACGCCATGAGCCTCTATGAGACGATCACCCATGGCGACCACGCCTATTTCGACGCGTCGGTGTCGCTGCTGTTCTTCCTCCTGATCGGCCGCACGCTCGATCACGTGATGCGCGAACGCGCCCGCACCGCCGTCAAAGGCCTGTCACAGCTCGCGGCGCGTGGCGCCATGGTGCTGCGCGGCGATGGCGCACGCGACTATCTGCCGGTAGGCGAGATCGAACCAGGCATGCTTTTGCTGATCGCGGCCGGCGAAAGAATCCCCGTCGACGGCAAGATCACGCGTGGGACATCGGACGTCGACTGCTCGCTGGTCTCGGGCGAGAGCACGCCCAGAAGCGTGGCGCCAGATGATGCCGTCCAGGCCGGCGTGCTCAACCTCACCGGCCCGCTGACCATCAAGGCGACAGCCGCCGCTAAGGATTCGTTCCTGGCGGAAATGGTTCGGCTGATGGAAGCCGCCGAGGGTGGCCGCGCGCATTACCGCCGGATCGCCGACCGCGTTTCGGCGCTCTATGCGCCAGTGGTGCATCTCACCGCCTTCGCGACATTCCTCGGCTGGATGGCGGCGACCGGCGACTGGCACCGGGCCATAACCATCGCCATCGCCGTTCTCATCATCACATGCCCATGCGCACTAGGCCTCGCCGTGCCGATCGTCCAGGTGGTCGCCGCTCGGCGTCTGTTCGAGCACGGCATCATGGTCAAGGATGGTTCGGCCATGGAGCGCCTGGCAACAATTGATACAGCGGTGTTCGACAAGACCGGAACGCTCACGCTCGGCCAACCCCGGCTGGTCAATGCGAGCTCGATTGATCCGGCCATGCTGGCAATCGCGGGAGACATGGCTGCGCACTCGCGTCACCCGTTTTCAAAGGCCATAGCCGGCTTTGCCCGCCTTGGCGGGCAGCACAAATTCGATGCCGTCACCGAGCAGCCGGGATTCGGCATCGAAGCCGCTGCCGCCGGTAGCACCTGGCGGCTGGGTCGACGCGGAGGATGGAAAGCCCGCACCGGCCGCGAAGGCAGACATGGCTATGGCGGGACGGTTCTGACGAAAGACGGGATCATTGTCGCGACCTTCGATTTCGAGGATGCGCTGCGCGTCGACGCCAGGGCAGCCATCGATCAACTGCACAACGCTGGTATGTGCGTGGAGATGCTGTCGGGCGACACCGCGAAAGCCTGCGCCGAGGTTGCGGACGGGCTTGGTGTCGATGATTTCGTTCCCTGCCTGCTGCCGTCCGGCAAGGTTGAACGCATCGAGACGCTGGCGAGGGACGGGCACAAGGTTCTGATGGTTGGCGACGGGCTCAACGATACGCCGGCGCTGAGCGCTGCGCATGTCTCGATCGCACCCGCCACCGCCCCCGACATTGGCCGCAATGCAGCCGACTTCGTTTTCCTGCGCGAAAGCCTCTTGGCGGTCCCGCTGGCTGTTGACGTATCGCGCAAGGCGGGAAGCCTGATCCGACAGAACATAACAATTGCGATCGTTTATAATGCTGTTGCCGTGCCGATCGCCATTCTGGGCCATGTTACGCCTCTTATCGCCGCGGTCGCGATGTCAGCCTCGTCATTGCTCGTGGTTGGAAATGCCATGCGTCTGCAAGGCTTCGCAACGGGTGCGTCGTCCGCGATTGCGCGGCAAGACAGGCCCGCGCGGGCCGGCGCCTTGGCTCAATCGTCATGACGACGCTCGTCTACCTCATCCCCGTAGCGCTATTCCTTGGCGCACTCGGCCTGTCCGGCTTCCTTTGGGCGTTGAGAAGCGGCCAGTACGAGGATCTCGATGGCGCGGCGGAGCGCATTCTCATCGACAGCGACGACGGCGCGGAGAATGCCACTCGTTCCACGTGACTCAGATCAACGCGCCGCGGGTCGGGATGTCCTATCGTCGTCCGACGAAAGATCAGGAGGGTGAGGATGCAAGCCGAATTCTTAATGACAAAGCCAGTCATCACGACGCATGCGAACGCGACGATCGCCGAAGCGGTCATGCTTTCAAGCAAAGTCAGCTGCCTGCCAGTAACGACCAGCGACGGCACCTTGGTTGGCATTGTAAGCAAAAGCGACTTCTTGCGCCGAGAGGAACTCGGAACCCAGCGTGTGCGTCCGCGCTGGCTGGAGCTTGATCTTGGCCCGGGCACAACCGCCAATGACTATGTGTGCGCTCGAATGGACGGATCATCCATCAGGTGATGACCACACACGTCATCTCGGCGCCTCCTGTCGACCTGATGATGCAACATCGCACAACAATGTCCCGATTGTCGATCGGGAAAGGGTCGTCGGCATCATCACGCGAACTGATTTGCTGCTTGTCCTGATCCGCGCCATGTCGAAACAGGGCACCACGCCACCCGATGACGAACTGATCCGCAAGGCTATCCTTGCCGAACTGCAGCCACAAACCTGGAGCGGTGGTGACGTGATCGATGTGAGGGTCAGCGACGGCCTTGTCGAACTGAAGGGGGCGATTGTCGACGAGCGTCAGCGGAAGGCAGCGATCGTTGCGGCCGAGAAGGTTGCCGGCGTCGGGCAAGTCAAGGACCGCCTCCTCCTCAGTACGGATCCGTTCTCAGTGATGGTTTCATAGCTGCGAAAAAAGCGGGGACGCCAAGCAGAGTCCCTTTGGTTTGCTCCCTTCCCACATCATTTGGACATGAGGCCGTCGGCGAGTTCCTTCGGCGTCTAGCGCGTTATGGTCGGAGAGCACGCTGTCGGCAGCAAGACGCCCGTCCTGACGGAAATGCGATGGCCGCTGCCTGTTTTGGTGGGGCTTGGACCGGGGCTTCCGGTGGATCTTGTAGAGCGGCCAATACAAAGATCTCAACGGCTCCGCCGAGCGGGTCCTTATCGATCGGGAAGAGCCGCGAGGCTGAACCGGTTGGCGGCGCCAACGACTGTGCGGATGCTGGTCGTCAGTCGACCGAATCTTTGCTGGCGATTGCCCGCGAGGCGCGCGTGCGAAGAACGGATCAGCCACAATACGTTGCCGAACCTTTGGCCAGGAGGGGCACGCGATTGGGAAGCCGACCATTCAGAATGCCCAGACATGCAGACGTTTTCACGGCAATCGACCACTCGACCGTGAACCCGCCGCTGCCGGGTTTGTCGAGCCTGGTTGATCCAGATCAGCGTTATCTCTTCATCGGCATGGTTTCATTGACCAGGCTTCCAACGGAGAACGCATGTCTATCGAGTTGGGGAGATGAGCGGCAAACCGTGGGTGATTGCGATGCTTCAAGAGCGCTTCGTATCGAAGATAGCCGCTATGGCGGCACGCTGATGGCCGGCTATGTCGACAAATTCGACATCATTGTCGTCGGAGCTGGGCCGGTCGGACTTGCCTTCGCAGCATCGCTCGCCTGGAGCCGACTCAAGGTGGCAGTGGTTGAACGGCAGTCGCTCGACAGCCTGGCGAATCCGGCTTTCGACGGTCGCGAGATCGCGCTGACCCACGCATCAGTGAGAATCCTTCGCGAGCTCGGCGCCTGGGATGCCATCCCCGCATCGGACAAATCACCGCTTCATGGCGCGCGCGTGCTCAACGGATCCAGCCCTTTCGCCCTGAGCTTCGATGGCCCCAGCGGATCTGGGGAACCACTCGGATTTCTGGTCCCAAATTGTCGGATCCGCGATGCCCTGTTCAAAATTGTCCACTGCCAGGATCATGCCCGGCTCCTGTGCGGCAACTCGGTCGTCAATGCAACAAATAGCGAAGACGAGGCGGTCATAACGCTTTCTGATGGCAGGCAATTGGCCGCTCGGCTGCTCGTAGCAGCGGATTCGCGTTTGTCCGCGATGCGCGACCTGCTCGGCATTGGCGCCACCATCCATCCGCTTGGCCACTCCATGCTGATTTGCCGAGTGAGGCACGAGCGCGTCCATCACCAGATCGCGGTCGAATGGTTCGACCACCATCAGACCATAGCGATGTTGCCGCTCATGGAAGGCGTGTCGTCGCTGCTTCTGACTTTGCGCTCAAGCGAGGCCGACAGACTGTCTGCTCTCGATGACGAATTGTTCCGCATGGAATTGATGAACAGGTGTCGAGGACGCCTCGGGCAGATGACCCTGGCAAGCACCCGCCATGCCTATCCGCTGGTCACGACCTGGGCGCACAAGTTCTCGGCTCCGAGTGCGGCACTGATCGGCGATGCTGCCATCGGCATGCACCCGGTGACCGCGCATGGCTTTAACATCGGCCTCAGCGGCCAGAAGCAACTCGCTCATAAAATACTGACAGCATGTCGCGCCCGCCGCGACATTGCCGATCCCGACATGCTCGGCAGATACGAAAGCCGGCTGCGGCTGTCGGCGGGGCCGCTCTATCATGCCACCAACATGCTTGTCGGTCTCTACTCAAGCGAGCACCCGGCGGCACGGCTTGCAAGACATGCTGGGCTCCGCTTTGCCCAACATCTTCCCTTTGTCCGCCATGGCATTTCGGCCATGCTCAGGCGGTGAATCGCACAGAGCGCTGCCGCTCTGGAACGCTGTCTCGGCGAGGCTTCCTTGTCTTGCTGGCGCGCGTCGTCGCGGGCACGGCTGCTTCCTGGTGACGTTGCCGATCATGGCATGATTCGGATCAAGGCACGCGCGCGGGCGAAGCCTTGATGATTCGGCAATGCTAAGCCAAAGGTGTGACCCGCAGCATGGTGAGCGCACTGGTTACCCTCGCTGGGTAGTTAACCCGTCCTTCAGTGGGCTTGCATAGGTTTGGTCCTCGCGAACAACGACGCAAGCAAGCTGGTCCATTCATGGCACCCCTAAAGGAAGAAGAATCGCTGGAGGCCAAAATCCGTCAGGATCAGCTTGCTGACCTGAGGGCCGGGCTCTTCGTGTCGATGCCGATAAGCGCGATCCTGTCAGGCCTGATTTGCGCGGTGCAGGCCCTTTCTGGCGGCGGCTTTGCCGCTGCCAGCTGGTTCCTGGTCGTCAATGCGCTAAATGCCGCCCGGCTTGCACTCGCCCGTTTTCAGCTAAAGGAAACGGGGCGCCATCAGGATTTGCTTGGCGTTTTGCCGCGCCTTCGCATGTTTGGCGTCCTTGCCCTTCTGGCAGGGTTTGCATGGTCCTTCCCGGCCGTGCTGACTGTTGGATACACAACACCACAAGCACCGATGCATCTGGTCATACTGGCGGGCATTTCAGCTGGTGCGGTTACATATGGCAGTTCGTATGCCGCGGCGGCGACCAGCTTCATCACACCTCCACTCCTCATCACGGTGGCGTGCCTTTTGGCGAAAGGCAATTTTGAACGCTACATTCTGGCTTTCACCGTTCTGCTCTTCATGGGCGGCTTGGTCCGAGCTTCGTTTGTTGGGCAGGCGCGCTTCCGCGAAGCAAGCCGCCTGAGACATGAGGCAGAGCGATTTGCGTCGGAAATGGAGCGCAACTCCAGGGAGGACCATCTGACCGCCCTTCTCAACAGGCGGGGCCTTGAACACGCCATCGGTCGGTTCAAGACCGCGGATGGCCCCTTCGTGGCAATGCTGATTGATCTGGACGGCTTCAAATCTGTCAATGACACCTACGGTCACAGGACCGGTGATGAACTGCTTGTCATGATCGCCCGCCGCATAGAGCAGGAAGCACCCGAAGGCTCAACGCTCGCTCGTATCGGCGGCGATGAATTCGTGCTGGTTTTTCCCTCAACGAGAGCTTCGCTTTCTGCCAGTGATCTCGCCTCCAATATCATAGCCAAAATTGCTCGCCCCTATATCGAGGTCGCGTCCGTTCGGGTCGGGGCATCGATAGGGATATACTTGGCGCAGACGCCGAGCCTGACTGAAATGTTGTTGCGGGCGGATATCGCCCTGTATACGGCCAAGCGCCATGGCAGGAACGAATTTTGCCTGTTCGATGCCGAACTCGACAGGGAACTGCAACGTCGCCAGTCGATCGAACGGGATCTTCATTCGGCGATAAAGACGGGAAGATTGCAACCTTGGTTCCAGCCGATCGTGAAACTCGAAACCGAGACGGTGGTCGGTTTTGAAGCCTTGCTGAGATGGTCCCATCCGACGCATGGTGCCATCTCTCCACCCGAAATCATCACGGCCGCACGCGAAACCGGAATGCTTCAGCTGCTGACGCAAACCGTATTCGCCGACTGTTGTGCTTTTATCGACGGCTTGGTGAAAGCTGACTGTCGTGACATTCGTGTGGCGATGAATGTTTCCCCTCGCGAACTGGAAGCCGGCGATATCGACGACATGGTTCTGGAGGGTCTGGCGGCAAGAGGCCTGCCTGCGACGATGTTCGAAATCGAGATTACCGAAGAATCGCCGGTGGACCCGGACAGAGTGGATGAAAAGCTCGGACGGCTTTCACATGCCGGTATTTCCATCGCGCTCGATGACTTCGGCACCGGCTTTTCTACCTTGGCATCTCTCAAGGACCGTCGGATACGCAAGGTGAAAATAGACCAGGGCTTCATTCGCGGCCTGGCCAAGTCCCGAGAGGACCGACTGCTTGTCAAATCGGTCATCGAACTCGGTGACATGCTCGGGATCGAGGTCATGGCCGAGGGCGTCGAAACAGAGGCGGATCGGCAAACCCTGCACAAGCTTGGCTGCCGAACCGCTCAGGGCTTCCTCTTCTCCAAGGCTGTGCCGTCGATGCAAGCACTGGAAATGGCAGTCAAACAGCACGCGAACCAGTTGTGACCGCTCCCGCCGCGCCGGCTGTCGCGGCCGTGCGCTGCCGAATTTGGCTACAGAGACTTGCCTGCTCGAAACACGTGGCAGTGGGCGTTGTGCATCAGCCGGCGAACAGTTCCTTGTAGCCGGTCGTCACCATCCAGTTCGCACGGTCGATATGGCTGCGAAGAGCTTTGCGGGCGCGGACCGGGTCAATGGACGGGTCGATGCCGAGAATGCGCTCGGCCATCTCCTTTTCGCTGGCATTGTCGGCGCAGGCATCCAGGATCCGCAGGTAGATCGTGAAATGCTCCCTGTCGTAGCTCGTGAGGTTCTCCGACCAGGGGACTTCATCGCTCAAAGTTGAGCTTCGAGTCTCATCTGTTCCCATTGGTCCATTCATGCCTGCGAACCTCGCCTGTGAGCGCACGCAGTATATCCCAAAATGGGATAATCCGAAACCGGGATTAGTCGCTGATCCGGTCTTTACCCGACCGGTTCGCCTCCATGCCCAAATCCCTTCGATCGCCCCGCCACCAGCGGTTTCTGGCCCAGCTGGTTTCGCTGCGCAAGGCCAAAGGCCTGACCCAGGAGCAGCTGGCTGACAAGCTTGGTCGTCCCCAATCCTTCGTGGCCAAGTACGAGGGCGCAGAGCGGCGTCTCGACGTCATCGAGTTTCTCGACATAACTGCGGCCATTGACGCTGATCCGTGCGAGATTCTGTCCAGCCTCCGGTCCTAGCGGGCGCGCCGCATCTATCATGATCCGGACAGGAATATTGTCTAGGACAATGCCTCAATTTGTTGAAAGGCGAGCGCTGGTTTTCGGAGGAAGCCGCGCGCACGGCGCCGATGCCGTCGGGTTCCTCGACGTAACTGCGCCGCCTGACCATGTGCGAAAAAACTTGGCGCGCGCCCGCGCGCCTGACGACGCGCACCAGGTGCTCGTGAACCGAGCCCGCTTTTCTTCGGCAAGCTCAGGCGGTCTCGGCCATTCGGCTTCGCCCCTTGGCGTGGGCAGCCCTTCGGGCTGTGACGGCCGCCGCCCTTGCGGGCGGCGCGGTTTGTCTGTTGGCCTTTCCCGGTGGCGCGGGGCGGGCGGCACTCCCTTCTAGACCCGCTGCGGCAGCCCGCAACCCTTCGCGTGCCGCTCAGGGTCCTCCTCTTCGTTACGGTCCTTCGGATGCGTTCCGCCTACTGGGCGGGCCCTTCCGGTCGCGACTCGCCGCCCACCCCGCTTCCGGGGAAAGGCGCGGCGATTGGTGAGCGGAGGATAACACATGCGTGCAAACAGCAAGCGTACCACCAGCGGAGAGGCTGGCGCAGGCAAGGGCAGGCGCCCGGGCGCCAGCCTCTATCAGGAGATCACCGACCGCATCATTGCCGAGCTGGAGCGCGGTACCGTGCCATGGGTCAAGCCATGGGGCAGCGCAAAAGCAGGCCTCGGCCTGCCGAGGAATGCGTCCACGGGGCGCAGCTATTCCGGCATCAATATCCTCATCCTGTGGGGCGCCGTCATCGAGCGCAGCTATCCCAGCCAGAATTGGCTGACCTTCCGGCAGGCGCTTGCCCTGGGCGGCAATGTCAGGAAAGGCGAGCGCGGCACGACCATCGTGCATGCCGACCGCTTTGTCCCCAAGGACGAGAAGGAGCGCGCACGCCACGAGGGCGATGCACCACAGGCCGTGCCTTTTCTGAAGCGCTTTACCGTCTTTAATGTCGCGCAGTGCGACAATCTTCCGGAACACCTCCATGCCCCCGCCGAGCCGCTGCCTCAGTGCGAGATCGTGCCGCAGGCCGAAACGCTGATTCGCGCCAGTGGTGCGGATTTCAGGGTCGGCGGCGATCGCGCTTTCTACATGCCGGGCAGCGACCACATTCAGGTGCCGCCGCAGCCGGCGTTCCATCAGCAGATCGACTATTACCGGACCTGCTTTCACGAGCTTGGCCACTGGACCGGCCACCCGACGCGGCTTGGTCGCGACCTCTCCGGCTCCTTCGGCTCCAAGGCTTACGCGCGTGAAGAATTGGTCGCCGAAATCACTGCCGCCTTCGTCTGCAGCAATCTCGGCATCGAGCCGACCGTGCGTCACGCCGATTACATCGGCTCATGGCTGAAGGTGCTGCGCGAGGACAACCGCGCCATTTTCCGTGCCGCCAGCCTCGCCTCGAAGGCCGCCGATTTCCTGCTTGGCCTTCAGGCCGATGCGGAAGGCGAGGCGCAAGAAGGGACTGCGGCATGACGATGCCCGATGCTCAACTGGCCACGACCGAGCCGACGCCGGATAGCGAGGAGATGCCCGTTTCTGACGGCGCCGGAACTCACCGGCCCGATGCTGAACTATGCCGATCTGCATCGCCAAGGTGCGCCCCGGGCCGCAGCGCGCAGCCAACGAGACAGTGACTGCCAGCCTTGCCGGCTGCAAGGCTGACGCCGCATTCGGCAATATGCGGCACAAGCTGTTGGCCTGCCCGGTGGTGGCCAGCGGCAATCGCGACCCCTTGCTGCCGCCGGCATGTTCGCGCGCAAGGTGGGCGCTTGGCGACGACAATATCGTGCGCGTCGTCGGCATATGGCGGCAACCGGACAATGGCGTTTCGATCGCTTGCGCGACAAGGAAATCGCCGTTTCGATGCTCGCCGAGATCGGCGGCAAGCATGGCGCGGACAGCAGTTTCGCCTGGGAGGTCCGCGGCTTCCTGGTGGCGAGAATGGCCGCCGCCTCAAGTTGAGGCCTGGCTGCACGCTGGATCAAATTCCCGGCCGAAAGCTGCCCAGCCGCGAGGCCTTCCTATTCGCCGATCTGTGCGCAAGGAAGCAGTCGCTGTTCGTGGCGAATAGTCGATCAGGGCCCGAGCGGCGTTTTCTCGAGTACTGCCGCTAAGGACGCGCGCGCCGCTCCGGGCCGCGCCGGCTCCGATTGATCGTCTTGCCGAGCCAGTGCCGCGTGCGATAAATTCCAACGCCAATTCGCCCCCATTTCGGCAGCCCCGCACCGCCCCGGATTGCTTGCTGAGGCGCTAGGCGCGTGGGTCCAATTGCCAATCCGATTGCCGAGAGAGCCCGCGCCGCCGGCCCCCCGCATATTGCCGCCTGCTTATTGTGCTCCCGATCGCGCAACCTGTCTCCATTGTGTCTCAGGGACCATTCCCCTGCGCCTGGCTTGACGACCTATGGGCGGATCCGGCCCGCTCGAAACCCTCGCCGGCAGCTTTTTTCCCCGCCGCCTGCGGCGGCTTCCTCGCGCCGCTTCGCTTCAAAAAAACTCCCCGCTCGGGTCCTCCGCTGGCGCTGCGGCCGTGCCGGTTCCGGCGGTCCGGACGCGCCCATCACGGTCCGCCATCGCAGGGGAATGGTCCCCTGCGAGCACCAAGAGGAGACTGAAAATGACCGCAATCGGATACGTCACCAAACAGGAAAACGGCGGCTACAAGGGCCAGCTCAAGACGCTCAGCGTCCGCGCCGACATCGACATCGTGCCCAATCAGGCAAAGAGCGCCGACACCCATCCCGACTTCCGGGTGCTGACGCAAGGGGTCGAAGTGGGTGCGGCCTGGATCCGCACCGGCGAGACCTCCGGCAAGGACTATGTGAGCCTGTCGATTGCGGCCCCCGAGTTTGGCCCGCGCAAGCTCTACGCCAATCTGGGCCGCGCCGCCGGCCAGGATG
This sequence comes from Mesorhizobium sp. M0152, assembly GCF_040322415.1. Taxonomy (NCBI): domain Bacteria; kingdom Pseudomonadati; phylum Pseudomonadota; class Alphaproteobacteria; order Hyphomicrobiales; family Phyllobacteriaceae; genus Mesorhizobium; species Mesorhizobium sp. M0152. The sequence continues at coordinate 118,067 of NZ_JAMYTH010000011.1, read as the reverse complement.
ACGACGACACTTACGCCATCATCTGGAACCCGGTCGACTGACCGGCCGACCCGCAAAGCCCTGCGCCGCCAACCGGCGCAGGGCCTCTCTCAGGACCCGTGAGGCCGCCGAAGGGGCGGCGAAAACTCGCCCCCCACTCTTCGCCCGTCCCCAAAATGATCTCGCTCGCCGATCCTCGCCTCGCTTGCCCGTAACGAACCGAGGATCATCATGGACGACGAAAACGAACGCGCAGCCCGCGCCAAGAAGGGCAGTCCGTTTCTCAACACCGCGCAGGCGGCCTTCTATATCGGGCTGTCCCAGCGCACGCTGGAGAAGATGCGCCTCAAAGGCGGTGGCCCACAATTCCGCAAGCACGGCCGCTATGTCCGCTATCACATCGACGAACTCGACGACTGGTCGAAGGGGCACGCGCAGGAGACCGCGCCCGAGGATGGCGCGCACGAATCCGGCTCGGCCGGTGAGGGAGGCCGCTCATGAGCCGGCGTCCCACCATCCGTCTGATCGGCAGCCATCTGCGGCGCATTCGAGCCCGCAAGACGATCGTCGTTGCCACAATCGGCCTTGGCCTGATCGGCTTCGCCGCCTTCGGCAAACCATCGCCCTGGCTGGTCTGGAACGCCTCGGCGAGTGCGCCGGTCGGCCTCTATCGCGCCGCATCCAGATCGCCCGCTCGTGGTGATCTCGTACTCGTCCGCCCACCAAGACCGGTCGCCGATCTCGCCGCCGAACGCTTCTATCTGCCCAGCAACGTGCCGCTGGTCAAGCGCCTTGCGGCGCTGCCCGGCGAGCATGTCTGCACCTTCGGCGACGCCATCATCATCGGCGGCGAGATAGCCGCGCGCCGGCTTGCAACCGACACGCAGCACCGTCCGCTGCCTTGGTGGAATGCATGCCGAAAACTCGCCGCCGCCGAGGTTTTCCTGCTCGGCAGCGATAAAGATCGCTCGTTCGACAGCCGCTATTTCGGGCCGGTGCCGGCCGAAAACATCATCGGGAGGCTCGTGCCGCTATGGACCGAGTGACCCTCCTTATGCTGAGCATGGCGTGTCTCGCACCATGCTCCTGTTCCGCCGCGACCAACACGAAGCCGGTCGTCATCTCCCATAGTCCGCAGCTTGCAAGATGGCAGCCCTTCGTAGCCGAAGCAAGCCGGCGTTTCAGCATTCCACAGACCTGGATTTATGCCGTCATGGATGCCGAAAGCCGGGGGCAGACGACGCTCAATGGGCGGCCGGTCACGTCGAGCGCCGGCGCCATTGGCCTCATGCAGGTGATGCCAGCCACCTACGAGGAGTTGCGCGCAGAGCTCGGCCTCGGAGCCGTCCCGCACGACCCTCGCGACAACATTCTGGCAGGCACTGCCTATCTGCGCGCCATGTATGACCGCTTCGGATTTCCAGGCCTGTTTGCAGCCTATAACGCCGGGCCGGAGCGCTACGAGCAGCATTTGCAGCGCGGGCGACCGCTGCCTAGCGAGACGGTTTCGTATCTGGAAGAGATCAAGGCGGCGGGCATTTCGGCCGCCGATATGGACGCGCTCACCGGCAAATCCCGTTCCAAAAGCGCGCCGGGAATCCCGTCCGGGCAGTCGCTGTTTTTTCTCCGAAACGGTGTTTCCGTGACCGGCCCGAATGGCCAACTCCTGGTGCCGCTCGGATCGGAGCGAGCAAGATCAGGCCGGCCGGATCGCAGGTGAGGGCAGCGGCTACCGTGGTTCGGGCGGGGGCAGGGAGGCAGGTCCGCGGAAGGCAAGATAAAGGCAGCGCCTCCTGGAGGCGGCCAAGTCTTTGTCTGCACATCGTTTTCCCAGGAGGTTGCCTCCGGGTCCAGGAGGGTCTGGCGCGCAAGCCTCTGAAATTGCTGCTGGCTCATCGGAGGCCGCATGCAGGATAACGAATTCACGCCGAAGCTCGGCAAAATTGGCTCGCGCGGCTCGAAGGCGGGCAAACGCTACGCTGGCCAGGTGCAGGCCGCGGTCAACCGAGCAGGCGGCAGGAGCGGACGCGGCAGCCGCTTCATCGGAAGCCGGGTGGGGCGCGGCGGGGCCGCTGCCGCCGTTCTTAGAGCGCGCGACCGCCACGCGGCGTTTCGGCAGCGGCGCGCAGTCGTCAAGGCACGCATCGTCAAGCTGGCCGGCAAGGGAGTCGACGGGGCTCGTGCGCACCTCCGCTACCTCCAGCGCGACGGCGTCACCCGGGAAAGCGAGCGTGGCGAGCTCTACGCTGCCGACAATGACCGCGCGGACGGCAGGGCCTTTCTCGATCGCGCGAACGGTGACCGTCATCAGTTCCGCTTCATCGTCGCCCCTGAAGACGGTATCGAGTATGATGACCTGAAGCCGCTCACCCGGCGCCTCATGGCGCAAATGGAAGAAGACCTCGGCACCAGGCTAGACTGGGTGGCCGTCGACCATTTCAACACCGGCCATCCTCACACCCACCTCATCGTGCGCGGCAGGGACAATCACGGCGAAAACCTCGTCATAGCGCGGGACTACATCTCCTCTGGCTTGCGCGAGCGCGCAGCCGAACTGGTTAGCCTCGACCTTGGCCCGCGCACCGACCGCGAGATCGAGCAGCGCTTGCGCCAGGAGATGGATCAGGAACGCTTCACCAGCATCGACCGGCAGCTGATGCGCATGCGCGACGATGAGGGGTGTGTCTCACCGGCCAGCCGAGACACCTTTCGCCAGACGCTGCACCAGGGCCGCCTGCGCAAGCTCGAGCGGATGGGCCTCGCCGAGGAGATGCCTGCCGGTCGCTGGCGCCTGGAGGATGAGCTCGAAGCTACGCTACGCCGCATCGGCGCGCGCGGCGACATCGTCAAGACCATCCATCGCGAGCTGACGGGCAAGGGGCTCGTCCGCAGTGCCGCCGACCATCTTATCCACGATCGATGCGACGGGTCGGCTCAAACCGTGGTCGGACGTGTCGTCGGGCGCGGGCTGGCCGACGAAATCACTGACCGCCATTACCTCGTCGTCGACGGCGTGGACGGCAAAAGCCACTATTTTGATATCGGCAAAGGCGAGGCCACCCAACCGACACCAGAGGGCTGCATAGTGCGGGTCAGGCCGAGGGACACCGGGCCAAGAAAAGTCGACCGCACAATTGCCGGCATCGCCACGGTCAACGACGGGCGCTACAGCATCGATATCCATCTCAAGCATGACCCCTCGGCCACCGAACGCTTTGCCGAAACGCACGTGCGGCGACTGGAGGCGATCCGCCGTGCGACCGGTGGCGTCGAGCGCGAGCCGGACGGCACATGGACAGTCGCGCCCGACCATCTCAACCGCGTCGCGGATTACGAGCGTCAGCGAGCGAGGGCCCAGCCTGTTGTCGTCGACAAGCTCTCATCAATGCCGCTGGAGAGCCAAGTAGGCTTCGACGGCGCCACCTGGATCGACCAGGAGCTGGTATCAGCCCACCCTGAGTCCTTGCGCGACTCTGGCTTCGGTCGCGAAGTACGTCAGATCCAGGCCCGCCGACAGCAGTGGCTGATCGCGCAAGGTCTTGCCCATGATGCGCAGGATCGGGTCATCTATCGCGCCAACATGCTTTCAATGCTGCGCCAACGAGAGCTGAACCGTGTTGCCAGTCAGCTCTCGGACGAACTCGGGCTCTCGTATTCTGAAGCGCAGCATGGCAATCGAATAGACGGAACGCTGCGCTGCTGCGTCGAGCTCGCCGGCGGAAAATACGGTGTCATCGAGAAATCGCGCGAGTTCACGCTGGTGCCTTGGCGGCCGGTGCTTGAGCATCATATCGGCAAGGAGGTGTCTGGCGTGGTGCGCGCCGAGGGGATTTCCTGGACGATCGGACGCCAGAGGAGCGGGCCCGGCGTTTCGTGAACTGGCTATAATTTATTTGTCTGCGTTGAAACACATACTCAGCCCAGACGGAGTTCCTCCGCCTGCTGCTTGCTCGCAGCATTCATTTGGCGGAGAGTCAGTGTTCTGCATTTTGTAGTTCGCTCTGTCAAAAAGCGCTGGGAATATGCATCATGTTCTGCGTTGACACGGAAGGCGCGCCGACAGGTGCTGCGGATCGGCTCCCGATGCGCTGCCAGCTAGAAAGGTGGGCTGACTCGTGACAGCGCAAGGGGCTCTGGCGGCCGCGGTACGGCGACGCGAGTTCTGGCATCGAGGATGAAGCCGCACTTCCCTCATTCTACTCGCAGGACCGGCAGACGCGGCGGTCGCCCGTGCGAGCAACCATGCTGTTGGCCCTGGCGTGAATTGGCAGTCCGTCCCGGGGGACTTTGTAACGGAGAAAACTAGGCGGAAAGAGGCGCGCGGCCCGTCTCCCCAGCAACCCGCCTTGCGGATTCCTCCTCTGCCCGCTTCGCAGACGGGGATACCCTCCGCCCCCTTGCTATTCGTTGCCCGCCGCTATGCAAAGGACAGGCGACCTGAATCCGTGCTCAAGCCGGTCTGGCGGCAGAGAGGGGGGTCTCGGGCGGAACATGGGACCCGTGATGGACATAATTGCCACGCGAATCCTCATGCTCGCCTAACCGGCCGGAACGATTTGCAATCCGGGCAGGCTCAACAAATTAAGGAGTAGCTCGTTCCGTGTCCAAGCCCAGACAAGTTTTGGTTTTCTCACGGGCGCGATACAAAAGGCACAGGCTGGACTTGGCTGCCGGGGGCGGGGCTTGTCGACCGCTCGATTGAAAGTGAGATGCGAGGCGGAGAATCACCCATGTGCAGAGCGGCAAGGCGCTCGCCTATGTCCCTGTCATTCACCGTTAGTCGATGGTTTAGACGAAGATAGTCCGTCCATGTCGGCGTGCGGAATGTCTCGGTCCAAAGCGTCGACTTCTGAAGGTCGCGCTGGAGGGTCCAGTCCCGCGCACCGGCGCGGCTCTGAACGCGCCGCCTTTCGCGCATGCAGCTCAGAAATTCATCGATACTCTCCTCGAGTATCGAGTACTCCACCTTGATCACGATCGGACCGCTCCTGGGCTTCAAAGGGAGGGCCAGTTCTGGTGGCCTGAAGTCGACGGCCGCTTGATCCGATTCCTCCCATAGCCGCACCGGCAATAGCTTTCCCACAGCCGCGACCAGCAACAGTGCCGCTGCAGCACCTTCCAAAGCCCACGTCAGCGAATAGTACTGCGCGACAGCACCCCAGATCCAGCTACCCGCTGCCATGCCGCCGTAGGTCAGGGCGTAATAAATGGACAGGGTGCGACCAACGACCCACCTTGGGCTTGCCAACTGCACACACACGTCGGTTCCGGTCCAGGTGACAACCCAGCCAGCGCCACCGATTGCAAGCGCGATCGCCGCCACAGCCACCGACGATGTGAGGGCCATCAAAAGGCAGCACGTTGCGCAAGCAACGGATGCGAGCGTGATCAATCGGTTCTGGGACGTGATGCGTCTCAAGTAGCTGCTGCCAATGCCGGCGATGAAGGCGCCTGTGCCGAAGCCGGCCAATAGCACGCCGTACACAATTGGCCCTCCCGCCAGTTGGTCGCGAACCAGGAGGGGGAGCAAAGCAAGGATCGAGATGCTTGATAGCCCGAACAGGGTTGCACGCACGATCGCCACTCTGATCTCTGAGGATATCGCCGTGAATCGCATGCCATCATGAATGGCCGTAGTCATCCGCTCGCGCGGAAGAGGCGAAGAGCGAACTTGCCACTGTGAGCGCAAAACAGCGCTCAACGGGACCAGGTCACTTAGCGCAGCGAGGGCGAAAGCCGTAAGGGGGCCCAGCAAAGCTAAGATTACACCGCCCAGCGCCGGTCCTATGCTCCGAACCACGTTGTACCCCACCGACATCAGCGTCACTGCAGCGGGTATGTCGCGCTTTTCCAGGATATCGCCGACCGAGGCGTGCCAGGCTGGATCGTTCAAGGCAAAGCCGCATCCGGCCAAGAAACTCAGTCCCAGGATTAGCCATGGACTAGCAAAGCCCAGTCCCACAGAGAGTGCCAGCGCCGTGGATGCCAGTGCGATCAGGCAGTGTCCGGCAAGCATCACGCCACGGCGGCTGAAGCTGTCTGCAATGGCTCCAGCAAGGATCGACAAGAAGAACGCGGGCAGCGTCGATGCAGCCTGTACGAGCGCAACCATCAGATCGGAGGCTGAAATCGTGGCCATGAGCCAGCTTATAGCCACGCTCTGCACCAGCCAGCCAAGGCTGGATATCTGCGTGGCTGTCCAGATAGAACGAAAGACCGGGTTGTGAAGAGGGATCAGTGTGTTTGCCGCAAAGCGCGGAGGATCTTGACGCCGCATCACTTCTCACCTCCACTGGGTGTCGTTCTTCCGCTCATTTGCTTACAGCGCACTGACTGCGTCACAACGAAGTTCCGAGATCGCGCTCGCAAGGACAATGTGGCATCCACGGTGCTGATGCGCGTTGAGGTACCAACCTGGCCGTTAGCTGATGGGTCCCGCAGCCCGCTTGGTGCGGTCAGTTCTGCCCTGCGACTCTTGGCTTTGGACGGTGCTAGCGCCCCGATGGCCGGCTTGTCAAACTGCCGTAGTGCCAGCACATCCATCCCATCTGCTGACCGCGATCTCCGACGAGGTTGAGCATCAGCAGGTCAACGGCAAATCTGGGTATTTCCGCTTCCGGTCGGGCGCGTGGCCATCGTCCAGAAACCCGAAGACGTTCATCACCCATGCGACCACGCGCCCGAGACGATGCGACACGGCGGTAGCGGTTCACCAGAGGACGTGCGTTCTACTCAGCAGGAACATTGTTCTGCCGATCGTCGGCTGCGCCAGCCGCCACATAAAGCGGCGCCAGAGTCTTGCACCCGTCATTGGACTCCCGCTTTGCAGGTTTCGCCTAGGGCCTGCATCAGGTCATCGATAATGTCCTGAGGATGTTCAAGCCCTACAGAGATTCGCAGCAATCCGCCTGGCGCTTTGGACTTCGCACCTTCAACGGATGCGCGATGCTCTATCAGAGAATGCGTCCCGCCAAGGCTTGTCGCCCGGACAACAATCTTCAGGCGGCCGGCCACGGCCATTGCAGCATCGGCTCCGCCCTCGACGATAAAGGATAGCATCGCTCCGTAATGGCTCATTTGCCGCGTAGCAAGATCGTGTCCCGGATCAGTTTGCAGACCAGGAAAGAGCACTTTTTCGACGCGCGGATGAGACGCCAGGGCCTCGGCCACTTTCTGGGCGCCTTCGCAATGGGCGCGCATGCGGACCGGCAATGTCTGCAGGCCCCGCAACGCCAGCCAACAGTCGAAGGGCGCTGCGACGCTGCCCTTGTGTTTCTGGACCATCCGCAATGGGCGACCGAGGGGTGACGCGTTTGGGACAATGACGACACCGGCCATCAAATCCGAGTGGCCGCCAATGTACTTTGTCGCCGAGTGCATCACTGCGTCTGCCCCGATTTCGAGTGGCAGTTGAAGCACTGGTGTGGCCCACGTATTGTCCACCACCGCCAAGGCGTTTGCCTCGTGCGCGATTGCGCAGATGGCCGCAATGTCGACAACGCGGATCATCGGGTTTGACGGCGTCTCGATCCAGACGAGGCCAGTCCGCTTCGATGTCACCGCGGCGCGCAAAGCGTCCAAATCGCGCATGTCGACTGGGGCAAAGTCGAAGCGAGACCCAATGTCGGTCTCTTCGATCAGCGAACGAATGCCGAAATACATGTCATCCGGCAGAACGATCCGACCCGCCGACGGATGGCTCTCGAAAACTGCAGCGATTGCGGCCATGCCCGAAGCGAAGGCGATGCCGTCTTCCCCTCCCTCAAGCCTCGCCATGGCCGCCTCGAACGCATTGCGTGTAGGATTTCCATCCCTTGTGTATTCGAAGCCGGACGGAAATGACCCGTTGGCACCGCGTTCGAACGTCGTGCTGGTGTGCAGCGGCATGGATACGGCCCCCGTGGACGCGTCGACCCCTCGGCCGCAGTGGATCGCCTTCGTCTCAAAACGCATCGGTTATTTCCTTCCTAACGGGCAGTTGCAATTTCGCCCCGGTCATTATACTGACCGCAATAGGTGAGCCGAGGTCCTAAGTCAATATAATGACCGATGTTACGACAGCGATGGGTTCCGAGCAGGTGCTTGGCAAAGCGATAGCGGTTCGAATCCGAGACTTGAGGCGCGACCAAAACCTGACCCTGGATCGACTGGCTAAACTAAGCGGCCTGTCCAAGGGAACCGTGGTCGCGCTGGAGCAGGGTGGGGCGAACCCCAGTATCGGCATACTGTGTCGGCTGGCGGCGGCGTTTTCGCTCTCGGTGGCCGATTTGTTGAACGAGCACCCTTCCACGGTGTGCCTTCCCATCGAGCGGACAGAGACCAGGAGGCTTTGGACGAGCGCCAAGGGAAGCTCTGCACAACTGCATTCGTCGACCTCGGGACGCACGATGTTCGAATTGTGGAGCTGGGTCATGATGCCGGGCGACGTGTTTTCCGCGGATGCTCATAGTCCGGATACGCGCGAGTTGATCTCGGTCAGTCAGGGTGCCCTGAGCGTTGTGGTAGGTACCCATGTGGTCATTTTAAGCGAAGGCGAGAGTGCGCGGCTTGTCACTGACCAACCGCACTCATACGCGGCGGCATCTGATGTGCCCGCCCATTTCTCGATGGCGGTTCTTGAGCGTGGTGGACACCGAGATCCGGGGCACTCGTCGACGGCAGCGAAGATTCAGGAGCCCGTTCCGTAAGGCTCCGCCGATTACTAGCAACCGCACATTCGCGACAGGAGATAAACCGTTGTACGTTCCGCCTCATTTTGCCGTCCCTGATCAGAACGCCCTGTTCGAGCTTATCGAGAAACACCCGCTTGGTATCCTCGTCACCCAAAGCAAAGGCACACTGGACGCGAACCACCTCCCCTTCGAGCTTGACCGCTCGAAGGGAGACAAGGGCGTTCTCAATTGCCATGTCGCTCGCAAGAACCCAGTCTGGGAGGAAGTCGCCAATGGCGATGAGGTTCTCGTAATCTTCCGTGCGGCCGACGCTTACATCTCGCCGAACTGGTATCCAAGCAAGCACGAACTCCACAAGCAGGTGCCGACGTGGAACTATCTCGTCGTCCACGCCCACGGACGCATCACTGTCCGGGATGATGAGCGATATGTACGCCGTAACGTGGCGAAGCTCACTCATATGCAAGAAGCCTCGCAGCCTGCCCCGTGGAAGATGGGCGACGCGCCGAAGGACTTCATCGACACGATGGTTAAGGCAATCGTCGCCCTGGAGATCGAGATCACCGGCCTGGTTGGAAAATCAAAACTCAGCCAGAACAAAGACTTGCGCGACATTCAGAACCCTGGTGAAATGCTGCGTGCCCAAGGGGCCATTGCGATGGGAGAAGCGATGCTCGCGGCTGCGGCGGCCAAATCCCAATAGCATGGTCTTGTCCCGACAAAGCCGCTGGTGCCGGCCTCCGACGGGTCACCTAGCCCGCCTTGACGCACGGCAATAGCTTTTGACGGCCTGAAGCGACGCTGTGGTCACCGTTGTGATACTTTTCCACGCGCCTGGTCAGGCGGCAGGATTGCTCCGTCGTGGCCGACGGGTTCGTTTCAGTCGCCGGCGCCCCGTTGTATGTCGGCGACCACCCGCTACCGGTCTTGAATGAGGCGCAATCGCACGCATTTCGAAGCCACGTACCTTGGGCGGCAAGCTCGACCATGCACTCGACGCAGCTCCCAAGTGGCGGCGCCGTCAACGATCTCCTTGAACCTGCGGAACTTGCCCGAAAGCACTTCTCTTACGGGAGATGATTGGCTTTGTCGCCGAACCGACTGATGGTGGCGGCGCCGCCGTAGCGATCAGACCCGCCTTGCAGCGCAATGGCTACCCGGGCCCGACCGGGAGATGCGGGCGGGACTGTGAACTGCGGAGACGGAGCGGATCGGCATGGAGCCGTGACCGCTTGCGGTCTGGCTCTGGAACGAGTTAACGAAGCGCGGACTTCCGATCGTGTCAAGCGCCGCCCTCTCGATGATGCCGAACAAATCGGGCCCCGACGAGCGGCGGGCCTTGCCAGATCGGACGGACCGGATGGTTTAAGCAGGTTCGCACCAAGAGCCACGGCACCTGTGTCGTGCGGGTGCTGCTGTCGGCACGCGACCTTCTCGTCAGCCTAGTAGGCAAAATCGAGAACAGATGCCTGGGCTTCTTGAGGCCTTCGGCGTCATATTCGGCAAGAAGATCGATGCCCAGGTGATCCTACACATGCTCAGGATCCAGGCGACGCAGGTCTACCATGATCCGCTGCGAGCCGGCATCAACGACGTGCAGGAACTGTCGAAGACACATGAAGCGATCGCCAGGGCCAAGACCGAGATCCAGCACCGCATCCTGACAACTACCTGCCGCTGTATTTTCCCGAGATCGATCGCTTCCGGGGGAACAGCCGCAGCGATTGGTTCTTTGCCTTCCTCGATGCCTTTTCGACCCCAGCAAGCATCACGGCGCTGACGAAGGAGGAGTTTGTGGCAGCAGCTTGGGATGTCGTCCGCCGCAAGGTCAGCAAGACACAGATTCTGATGGATATTTTCGAGACGGCGCGCCCAGCGATCGGACTGCCACTGCCATTTGATGCGCCTGCCATTCGCATGTTCCGGATGGTCATTGACGAAGCACGCAGCCTGATCCGGCACCGCAATGAGATCGAAGCACAGGCCGACGATCTGCTGCGGCACAGCCAGGATTACCAGCTCCTGCGACAAATCCCGGGCATCGGACCGATCAAGGCATTGACCGTCATTGCCGAAGCCGGCGATCTTCGCCGCTTAGGTCATCATCGCCAGTTTCTAAAGTTCTGCGGGCTGGACCTCTCGACACAGAAGTCCGGTGAGGCCAGACCCGCCTTTCCAACCCAGGCACACGACCCATTCAATAGCATTCCTAAGCATACTGACCAGGGCGACCTCGACCCCCCTAATCACAGCGGTGAGCTCGCAGGCGGGGTCGATGAACACTATTGATTGGCCGAGCTTGAGCGGCATCTCTATCACATTGATAGCCTATTAGGCTGGTCCGGCGTTTTATCGGACCCATGATCCATCCGAGCAGCTTGTGAGGGATGCAGCCGAACCAGGCGCTGCTCCCACAGTCTTCGCAGGTCCTCCAGCAGAGCTTCATGCTCAGCCTTATCCGGCGCAATTATATTGAGGTGATCGCTTAACACGGCTTCGCCCTCAATCCGCATCAGCAGATTAAACAGGTCGTTTGAAATTCGCACACTGTCAATGCTGGAGTGGTTCGGAATAATCTCGCAGACAGTCTCCTGATGATCTCGCGCTGTGTAAGCACGGGTTTGATGGAGGGAGACTGAGGGAGGCAATGAAATCGCAAGCGCAGTCCAATCCTGCAGCGTTGCAGCCCGTTTTTTTACCAAGAAGGGCCCGACCACAAGTCCATCCAGCTCTGTCGTCAAAAATGTGGCAATCGCGTCTGCAACCGTATCCACGATCGGTTCAGCATTGTTGTTAAAGGACGTATTGAGCAGAATTGGAGTGCCTGTCCGCTTCTTGAACGCATTGATGACCTCCCAGTAAGCGGGGTTGGCATCGCGCGATACTGTTTGCAGCCGAGCCGTACCGTCGACGTGCGTAATGGCACCCAACAAGGCGCGCTTTGAGTCACGCACGCGAACGACGAAATTCATGAATGGAAATTCGTGCTTACCGTCCGGGAGGTCGAAAAATTCGCTCGCATCCTCTTCCAGCACAGATGGTGCGAAAGGCCTATAGCCTTCGCGCTTCTTGACCATGGCATTGATCCGGTCCTTGTTTGCAGCGGGCCGAGGGTCGGCAAGAATGCTGCGGTTGCCCAGCGCACGTGGCCCAAACTCCGAACGACCCTGCACCCAGCCGATCACGGCGCCGTTGGTGATCCAGTGGGCTGCACTGCTCGCTACGTCATAAGAGCGTTCAACCTCGAGATGTCCGGACCATGCATTCAGTTCCTGTTCCACGGCGCGGTCGCTCCCGAGATCAGGACCCCAATAGACCTCCTGCAGTCGCTCACGCGGCGCGGGGCGGCCCATCTCGTTAGAGACTATCAGCGCAGCTCCCAATGCGCAGCCAGCGTCGTGAGACGCGGGTTGCACGAAGATGTCTTCGAAAAGCCCTGAATACAGCAGCTTGCCGTTCATCGTGCAGTTGTGGGCTACCCCTCCCGCCAGACACAACCGCTTCATGCCGGTGGCCTCACGGTGGTGCCGGAGAATGTGGAACACGATCCGCTCAAGCGCTTCCTGCAGTGACGCACTCACATCTCGATGCTGCTGGGTGAAAGGCATTCCCTTTCGCCTGATCTCGATGTTGCGGAGCAACGCCGGACCGATGCGGTCGAGGTGAACACGGTAGCCACCGTTGGCGGAGAGCTCGTAGAACTGCTCGAAGAGCTCGCGATAGGGAGCGGGGTCGCCATAGGGCGCGAGTCCCATTACCTTATACTCGTCGAACATGCCGTAGCCGAGACAGCGGATCGTCTCGAGATAAAACAGCCCAAGAGAATTGTCCTCCGGGAAAGCCTCGATTTGCGTAATTTCTGTGCCAGACCCTACCGCCACAAGGCCCGACAGGAAATCACCACAGCCATCAATCGCTAGAATGAGACTTTGTTCGAAGCCCGACATTGCAAAGGCGCTCACGGCGTGCGCCTGATGATGACCTACGAATGAAATACGCGAACTGTCCAACTTAGTGCCGAACTCACGCGCTAACAGGTTCTGCACCAACATTTTAGCATCCAACGGAGTGGAGAGAATGTCCGGTTGGGAAGCGGACATACCTTCAAGCATGGCGTTGGCATAGGGCTCGCTGGCGTAGACCGCGACACGATCAATGTCGCTGAGCTGAACCCCGGCCGTCGAGAGACAGTATTGAATCGAACCACTTGGCAGCTTGTTCGAGTGCTTGATTCGATTGAGGCGTTCCTCTTCTACGGCGGCTATCACCTTTCCGTCTCGGACGAGCACCGCGGCGCCATCGTGCATAAAGGCGTTCGGACGCTCGAATCGGTTTTCATGGACTTGGTCAAGTCCGCCGCTGATTCCTAGGCACAGCATTTCTTTCTCCAAATAGTAACGGGAAGCCAAATTGGCTTACCTCGACTGTTTCCAACTAAATAGGCCGTGTTGTCGCCTGCAGCTGCGACCGCCCGTCAGGCATCAGCGGCATCGAAGAAAGCCTCATAAACGATCAATGAGATGCTTCGACTGTGACGCCTACAGTGCCATCACGCCGAGAGCTTGGCTGGATCATCCAATCCTGAGCGGCTGCTGACATGTATCCGGCGATGTCGTTTTCATCGGCAGAACCAACTTGCGATGCCGCCTGTTCTTGGGAAGGGCGGCCGTCGACGAATAACAGTACCGCCCCCGTGAACTGGCCCGATTTCATTCTCCGAAACGACCATGGTCGCACCGCCCGACTTTGTCGGCCAGTTGCAACTCACTTTCTCGGCACGACCTCCACTGCACGTCAGGGCGCATCGAAGATTTTCTCCTTTGGATTATTCCTAAGGCAGCTTTCGTCACGCGATAGAGCAGCGTGTGATTGGTGCGTGAGGCTCTTTTTTGTCCATGCACGATTCCGGAAGAGTGATGAAATCGATTGTTTTGATCAAAGTCATCCACGCTATGAATAACAGCCGCAGCACATGCGTTTTCAAAGCGCTTCAGGCTTCCCGGATGGCTACTCCGATGTGAAGCGCATGGCATTCCAAGCGCTCTGTCAACCAAACGATGAGTATCGGCGTCGACCCTCATTGCCTTCGTCTTCGCGACTCCGTGACAGCGGCTGGCATTGTGTTTGTAGGGCATCGGGCGAAGATCATGTCGATCGGCCATCTCGCCTGCCTATCGGCAAACCCTTGAACAATGATCCACGCACCAGCGCGATTGTGATCACGAGCGCCTCTGAGCTCGGGAGGTTCGGTTTTCTGAGGGTTCCTGGGTCTCCGAAGCGATGGAGGTAGCTAGCCTTCCTGGTGCTATACGGTTGTGCTCTTCAATGGAGTGGACGCATTTGCGTCTCGAAAGCGGTTCTTCAGTGGAACCGGCGCCAAGGCCCGTCTGTGGTCGTTCAGAACACGGGGTGCCGTCTCCAAACCGGCTATTGGAGCGGGCAGCCGCCGGAATTTGACCCATGGAAATGAGCGCCTGTCAGGAGGCGTTCGAAAACGGCGCGATCTTCATCGCGGCTGTTTCATGGTGTCATTCCTGACATGTTCTTTATAATCGGCAGCTTGCGGATAGTCTTGCCCGTCGCCGCCCGTAGCGCGTTGGCGACGGCCGGGCCGATCGGCGGCACACCTGGCTCACCAACTCCCGTGGGCGGCTCCTCGGACGGCACAATGTGCACCTCGACTCGCGGCATCTGCTCGATCCTGAGCGGTGTATAGGTATCGTAGTTCTCTTGGTCTACGACACCGCCCTTCAGGGTCAGCTCCTCCTGGAGGATCGCGCCTAGCCCGAATCCGATACCGCCCTCCATCTGAGCGCGAATCTGGTCAGGATTTATCGCGGTGCCGCAATCTACCGCGCAGACGACGCGGTCGACCTTGAAACCATTTTCATCGTTGAGGGTGATCTCCACCACATCGGCGACATAGGTCGAGAGGCTTTCATGCAGGGCCACGCCGCGGAAACGGCCTTCCGGCAGAGGCTTGTCCCAGCCTGCCTTCTCAGCAGCCACTTTAAGCACGGCGGCATGCCGTGGATGGTGACCGAGCATTGACAAGCGGAAGTCGACCGGATCACGGTTCGCAGCGGCGGCGAGCTCATCGATCAGGGTTTCCACCGCGTAAGCGGTGTGGGTGGAGCCTACCGAACGCCACCACAGCACCGGGATGTTCACGTCCGTGGTGGTCAGCTCGACCTTCAGGTTCGGGATCGCATAGGGCAGGTTGGTGGCGCCCTCTACGGAGGTTGGATCGATGCCGTTCTTGATCATCGCCGCAGAGGTCGAACCGCCCAAGACCGATTGGCCCACGATGTGGTCATGGAGAGCGACGACATTGCCTTTCTTGTCGAGCCCCGCCTTGACTGCGTGCACATAGGCCGGCCGGTACCGCCCACCCCGCATGTCATTCTCGCGGGTCCACTGCACCTTCACTGGCTTGCCGCGTCCCAGTGCACGCGCTGTGGAAACAGCTTCGATGATGACATCTGCATCCAAGACCGCGCGGCGGCCGAAACTGCCGCCGGTCTTCATCACGTGCAGCCTCACCTTGTCCGGCGTGGTGCCGCCTACCTGAGCGGCAGCCGCCTGATAAAGGTCGGGCATCTGGTGTCCGCCCCAGACGTCGATGGTGCCGTCTTCGTTGATTCGGGCGGCCGCGTTGAGTGGCTCGATCGAAGCATGGACAAGATAGGGGAATTCGTAGTGCCCCTCGATGATTTTCTCAGCACTGGCGAACGCTGCGGGAGTGTTACCGTCGTCGCGCGCGGTGGCCGCGCCCAGATCGTCTGCTGCCTTGTTGTATTCGGCCATGATCTCGGCCGTGCCGCGCTCTTCGGCCTTCTCCTCGTTCCAGGTCACCTCCACGAGGTCGCGGCCCTTCAGCGCCGTCCAGGTGTCCCTGCCAACCACGGCAATGCCTCGCGGCGTCTGGACGACATCGACAATGCCGTCGAGTGCCTTGGCCTTGGTTGCGTCGAAGCTCTCGATCTCGGCGCCGAACTTCGGCGGATGGATCATAACGGCCGTCTGGAGTCCCTCCATCATGAGGTCGATCGTGTAGGTCTGCGCGCCGTTGGTCTTGCCGGCGGAATCGTAGCGCTTGAGGCTGTCCGATCCGATCTGGGCCCACTTGTCGCGCGGCTTTAGCGGCACGTCGTCGGGAACCGGCATTCCCGCTGCGGCTTCAGCCAGGTCACCGTAGCGCGCCTGCATCCCTGAGGCGTGCGACACGACCCCGGAAGCGACTTTGATCTCGCCGGCTGGCACATCCCACCGCTGCGCCGCGGCCGCCACCAGCAAGGCCCGTGCGGCAGCACCCGCCTTGCGGTAGCGTTCCCACGACGAACTCATCGACGTGGAGCCACCAGTTACCTGTGCGGCCCCGCCCCAGGCGAGATTGCCGTAGAGCGCGGTATTGCCATATCCGCCGACCACGTCCACCTGCGCCCAGTCGCCGTCGAGCTCTTCCATAACCAGGGTGGCGATGCCGAAATAGGAGCCTTGTCCCATCTCGAACTGCGAGGAGTAGATGATGATCCGGTTCTCCTTTGTGATCTCGACATAGGTCTGGAAGGGGTTCGCCTGAACCTTTGCAGTAGTCGTTTGTGCGATGTCGGACGCCGCCAGCACTAGCCGGTAGCCCACGGCGAGGCCAGCGGTGGTGACGCCCGCGCCGACGAGGAACCGGCGGCGCGTGGGCCGCACGGAGTTATGCTTCGAGAGAAACTGCGACATGCCTCAAGTCTCCAGCCGGTTGGCGGTCTCGTGGATGGCCGCGCGGATGCGATGATAGGTGGCGCAGCGGCAGAGATTGCCGCTCATCGCCGAATCAATATCATCGTCCGTCGGCTTAGGCGTTTCTGTAAGGAGGGCCACGGCCGACATGATCTGGCCAGACTGGCAATAGCCGCATTGAGGTACGTCGAACTCGGCCCACACGGCCTGGACCGTTTCGCCTATCTTGCCCGACACACCCTCAATGGTGGTGATCGAGGCTCCTTCGATGTCGCCGACTGCGGTCTGGCACGAGCGCGTCGGCATGCCGTTAACGTGAACCGTGCAAGCGCCGCACTGGGCAAGCCCGCAACCGAATTTCGTTCCCGTGAGTCCGATGACGTCACGGACCGCCCAGAGCAGCGGCATCTCTGGATCGACGTCGAGTGTTCGCGCCTCGCCATTGAGGGTAAAAGCGACCATTGCTTGCTCTCCTTGTCCTGAGCTGGCTATCTCGTTGAGCCTCCGCCCGCCTGGCAACCAGCTCTTGTTGCTGAGGCCTAGCGACCACACCCTAGGAACGCGCAGCTCAAGCAACAAGCCGCTAGGTTGGCGAGTTACGAGATCGTGAAGTGGGTCGTGTCGAAAGGCTGGAGGCAACTGAATGTCATTTTTTGGGCGGACAGGCCGCTTTAGGCTGAGTTACACGAGACTGGACATTCGGGTCGTCGCGAACATCGACCGCTGGTCGGCCGCGTCCGGCAGGGCCCTGATTGGCTACACGAAATGAAATGGGACGACTATCGATGGGGGCCTACCTCGACCCGCAACCTCCACGACTGGACCCTCAGGTTTCCGACTATCGTCCCGGGCGGTGGCCGAGCTCGGCGCCTCGGACGCGATAATAGACGGTGAGGCGTTCGTCGTTGACCAGAAGGCTTGTCGCGCATTCCCAGTCTTCAGCGGGTTCTTGGCCGCGGCGGGAGACGTCAGGACCATGCTTGCCGGCTTCGACCTGCTCAAGATCGACGGCGAGGGTCTTCGCGATCGGCCACTCGTCGATCGGCGCAAAGCGCTAGTTAACCTGCTGAGACGCCGCCCAAACGGCATCGTTCTGAGCGACGAGATCAGCGGCGGCAGCGACATTCTCGCGCAAGTCTGCCAGTTCGGCCTCGACGGCATCGTCTCCAAGCTGCGTGTCAGTCCATATCGATCCGGCCGGCGCCAAGAATGGGTGAGACAAAATGCGTGCTGAGTGATGAGTTCATCGTCATCGGCTGCGAACCCGGCAACAGTTACGGCGGTCGGGAAGCGTGCTCTGGCGAATGTCGAGGACGGAAATCTGGTGTTCGCCGGCGGCATTGGCACCGGCTTCAATGCGCGCACCGGGCCGGAAGTAAAGCGCCGGCTCGATGCCATTCCAATGGATAAACCACCGATTCCTAGTTTGAAGGCGAACGGTGCGGCATGGGCGGAGTGCCCTGCGCAGTCTGTACCTCCGCAGTCGATTGTCGAGTTCGAAGGGGGTGTGATTGGCGTCGAGACCGCTCCAGCCATGGCTATCAGCACGCCGAGTGCGTTGTTTTCGATCAGTTCTCGAAATGAGCGGGTAAATACATGCACTTCCTTTCACTTGCCGAACGGGGTTTGCTGTTCACCGGCTGGCATCCGATGGCAAACCTTTCAACGCGGCGGCGATCTGGCGCTTCGCTGCTGGGGGCAGAGGCAGGATGGGACGCGGGGGTTCGGCACTGCAAATGTCGAGCAATTCAGCGAGTGCATAGACGACGCGAAGGCTCGAGAACTCCTTGAAGAGGCTCCAGATCGGGACCAGCGCGGCATTGATCCGTCGCGCTTCGGCCGCATCGCCCTGTTGCGCCGCTGTGACGATCGTCATGCAGACCTCGGGCAGGATGCCCGCGAGGACGCTGTACCATGTGTCGGCGCCGGCGATCATGGCCTCGGCGGCGTTCCAGTCGCCGCTGTAGCCAATCGAGAACCCTTCCGGCAGTGTGCGCCTCTGGGCGGTCAGATGGTTCTTGATCGCATCGCTTTTGTCTGTCGGATTCTTGATGGCGACAATCCCAGCCACCTTTGCCAGGCGGCTGACAAGGGGTGGACTGAAATGGAAATGCGTCGTTCCTGGATTGTCGTAGACGACGATCGGCAGGCCACTTTCGCGCGCCACAGTGGAGAAATGTTCGAACACCTCGTCATCAGTAAGCGGGGTGTAGGAGGCGGCGGCAAGCAAACCCGCAGCTGCTCCAAGGGCCTTGGCGTCTTGCGCGAGCCCCACGGCTTCATCGGTGCGCAGCGCGCCCACACCCACCACGACCGGCATTTGCCCCGCCGTTTGGTCCAAGGTCTCGGAGAGCGCCCGCCGCCGTTGCTCGCGCGACAGATAGATGTATGTGCCGGTGCTGCCGAGAAGACCGATGGAATCGACCTGAGCAATGCCAAGCCGAGCAATCAGCCTGCGCAGGGCAACGCTATCGACGCGGCCGTCACGATTGGTCGGGGTGATGGGGAACGCGGAAAGACCGCTCAGGAATGCCATGGCAAGGCTCCAGATCTATGTGTGAGCGCAGAGGTGGCCGCACGCCAGGTCATTACAAGACGTCCAAAGCCCGCCGCAGATCGGCGATCAGGTCATCAGCGTCTTCAAGCCCCACCGAGAGACGCATGAGATCCTCGCCGACTCCATCGGCCAAATGGGCATCCTTGCGGATCGGCTGCCGAGCACGGGTGAGGCTTGCTGGATGATAGATGAGGCTGTCGGCATCGCCGAGGCTGACGGCGCGAATGATCAGGTTGAGCCGGTCCATCATCCGGCGCGCTCCTTCGTATCCAGCGTGGAGGCCAAAGGCCAACATGCCCGATCCGTTGGACATCTGTTTTCGCGCCGTCACCTGATCAGGGTGCGAGTCGAGGAACGGATAACTCACAAATGCCACCGCCGGGTGCGCTTCCAGCGCCCGAGCCACCGCAAGGGCCGTGGCGCTGTGCCGTTCCATACGCAGCGTCAGCGTCTTGAGACCGCGCAGGATTAGGAAAGCTGACATGGGCGAGAGCGCTGCGCCGGTGATGTAGCGCAGGCCCGTTTCATGCAGCGTACGGAGCGTTTGGGCGTCGCCGAGAAGCGCCCCGCCAAGCGCATCGCCATGACCATTGATGTACTTGGTCAGCGAATGGAGCACGATGTCCGCCCCGTGCTCAAGCGGTCGCTGGAGCGCGGGCGAGGCGAAGGTGCTGTCGACTGCAACCCTTACACCGCGCGCGTGAGCGCGCTCGGCAATTGCCGCTATGTCGAGGATGCGGCTCAGCGGATTCACCGGCGTCTCGAAGAAAACCAGCCGCGTCCGCTCGGTGATCGCAGCATCGAGATTGTGGGGATTTGACAGATCGACCGCGACGACCTTGATGCCGAAGCGGGGGACCGCCTGTTCGACCATGGCAAGCGTGTTCGCATAAAGCGTCTTGTGGACGATGAGTTCATCGCCCTGGGACAGGAGCGACAGGATCAGAGTGCCGAAGGCCGCCATCCCCGAGGCAACAACCAGCCCCGCCTCGGCTCCTTCCAGATTCGCGAGCCGCTGCTCGAGGATCTCGGTCGTGGGATTGTATTCGCGCGCATAGAGCCGTCCACCAAGGGCGGCGGCGGCATCGTTTGCTGCCACGCTTTCGAACCCATAGGTTGACGTCAGGAACACTGGCGGCTGGACGGCATTGGAAAAGCCGGCCGGATCGTAGCCATGATGGATCGCCCGGGTGGCAAATCCGGGGCTGGTGCGGTTGAGCGACCCCGTGGGAGCATCGGTTTCGGATGGATGGGAGCTGGTCATTCGGCCTCTGCGATCTCTCTTGGGGTTCCGAAAGATTGACGGCAACCTGGCCAATGTGAAATATCCAGTTGGCGATGAAAGAGATGGTCCAGTCTTCAAGTGCCGGGTCTGCAGCGCGCTCGCACGCGATGGGTGCACGCCAGATATACGAAGCCCTTCGCGAGCAAATCCTCGGCGGCGTCTACGAAACCGGCAGTCAGTTGCCATCCTCCCGGGCCCTGGCAAATGACCTCGGCGTTTCGCGAACCACGGTGACGGTCGCCTATGAGCAACTGGCTGCGGAGGGTTTCATCGAAGTCCGTCAAGGCGCACGACCTCGCGTTGCGTCTTCGTTGATGGGCCATGGGACGGGGCGCACTCACGCGCAACGGGTCGGCCCGATCCACCTGTCCGCATATGGCGAGCGGCTGCGCGCGACGTCACCCTGGCCAGATTATCTGCCGACTGGGCTGAAGGTCGAGTTCCGCTATGGCGACCTGGCGCCGTCGGATTTCCCTTCATTGGTCTGGAAACGCGCGATGAACGAGGCGATGGGGCAGCGCCCGCTGCGTCTTGCCTATGACGATCCTCGCGGCTCGCGCCGGCTCCGCCAGGCGCTTCAGGGATATCTCTGGCGCGCCCGGACCCTGAGCTGCGACCTCGACCAGATCATCATCGTCAGCGGTTCGCAGCAGGGCCTTGATCTGTGCGCGCGCCTGCTTCTCGATCCCGCCGACCGCTTCATCATCGAGGATCCGTGCTACAGGATGGCGCGTCAGGTCTTTGCCAGTACGGGTGCTTCACCCATCCCGGTCATCGTCGACGAAGACGGGATGAGGACCGAGTTGCTGGCGGGGATCGGAGCACGACTGGCTTATGTGACGCCGTCGCATCAGTTTCCGCTGGGCGGCGTCATGCCGATCGCGCGCCGCCATCAGCTTCTGGAATGGGCGCGGCACAACAACGCCTATGTGATCGAGGACGACTACGACAGCGAATATCGCTACGACATCAATCCGGTCCCTCCGCTGCACAGTCTCGAGGACCACGGGGCTGTCATCTATCTCGGCACGATCTCCAAAACGCTCTCGCCGATGCTGCGCATCGGCTACCTCGTCCTCCCGCCCGAATTGCAGGAGGTCTTCGCAACCGCCAAACAATTCGCAGACCGGCATTCGCCGGTCGCTGAACAGGAAGCGCTGGCATCGTTGATCGAGAGCGGCGGCTACGAAAGCCATGTGCGCCGTGTGCGCAGGCTGAACGGCGAGCGTCGGGAAACGTTGTTGGGTGCCTTGCAGCACAGCTTCGGGGATCGCATCACTGTCCAGGGAGCTGATGCGGGACTGCACGTCGCCGTTTGGTTCAATGACCTGCCACGATCGCGGGAAACGGCCTTGGTCGAATCCGCCCGCGACGCTGGCCTGGGGCTACACTTGATCTCGCCGCTCTACGAACGGCCATCGGACGAAGGCCGCACCGATCGCGTGGGACTTGTCATGGGCTATGCCGCCTTGAGCATTCGGCAGATCGGGAAGGGCGTTGAGGTCCTGCGAGAGGTTGTCAAGCAGGTGCACGACGTGATGCCGGCGCGGAACAACTGAGACGGGGCGACGCCGAAAGCTGGCGCTGAAAACGGTCCGAGGGCCCCCCGTATTTCTTTCCAAACAGCCAACTGGACCGGGAAAATGCCATGCAACTGGCGCTGTTGATCAGGCCAGTTATGCAGCAGGTTTCCACGAGACGAATTTCCGAGAGCGATGATGACCTGGCGAGGAAAGCTGCTTCACGTCCATATCGCGCCTGCCGCCTCCTATGAAATGGAGGAGCTGGCGCAGGCGCAGCTTATTGCCGGCCAAGGCATTGTCGGAGACCGCTACTACCTGGGGACGGGGACCTATTCCGCGCGTCCTGACGTTCGCGAAGTGACGCTGATCGAAGCTGAAGTCTTGGACGCCATCGCGCAGGGCGAACCCAGAATTCCGGGCTTCAAGGCCAAGCTCGCACCCGAAGATCACCGGCGCAATCTGACGACACGAGGCGTTCCGCTTAGCCATCTTGTCGGCAAACGCTTCCGGGTCGGGGAAACGATTCTCAGGGCCGCCCGGATGAATGTGCCGTGCAAGTATATCGAGGAGTTGCTCGGGCTTCCGGGTCTCTACGAGGGGCTTCTGAACCGCTCCGGCCTGAACTGCACAATCGAGGTCGGGGGCGTGATCCGCCCCGGTGATCTGATCTTGCCCATCGACGAGTGAAACGCCATGGCCTCGCCGCGCATCATCATGAAGCTGACCGTGACCGCCGCCCGCAAGGAGCCGGGCGACGTGCTGGTCATCGACCTAAAACACCCACGCAAACCTGTGCTGCCGGCGTTCGAAGCGGGTTCTCACGTCGACGTCCATCTGCCTGAAGGGAAGGTGCGTCAGTATTCACTTTGCGGCGACCCGACCGAGCTTGGCCGCTACACCATCGCGGTGAAGCGCGAGAATGACGGCCGTGGCGGCTCGGCGTGGATCCACGAAACCATTGCCGTCGGCTCCACACTGCCTGTCTCCGCGCCACGCAACCATTTTGCGCTCAAGCCAGGCGAGGGGCCGACTTTGCTGCTGGCAGGGGGAATCGGGATCACCCCGATTCTGGCCATGGCGCGCGCGCTCACCCGGCAGGCCAAGCCCTTCGAGTTGCACTATTTCACCCGCAGCCGGGCGCTCACGCCACTCTTGGCGGCGATCGGGAGCGATCTTCCTGGCGGCAATGTGCGGATCCATTTCGACGACGAGCCTCAGACCCGGCAGAACATCGCCGCGCTGCTGGCGAACCGTTCGGACGACGCGCAGACATACTACTGCGGACCGCCTGGCTTCATGGCGGTTGTGGGGCGCGCGGCTCAACACTGGCCCAAGGGTACTGTTCATTTCGAAACTTTCCAGCCTCCCGAGTTTGATGGCGCGCCACCGGAACCATTCGTCATAGAACTGGCTGAGGGCAGGGTGGTTGAGGTTTCGGCTGAGACCACGGCACTGGCCGCCTTGCGTGCGGCCGGTGTGCCGTTGATGGCCTCGTGCGAGAACGGGGTGTGCGGGACCTGCGAATGCGCAATGCTGGCGGGACAGCCGATCCATCGGGATGCCGTCCTGTCCAAGGAGGCACGCGGCCACCGCTTCATCCCCTGCGTGTCGCGCGCGACAGGTGTGTTGAAACTCGATCTTTGACCATTTGGGCGGGGGTCCTGTGAGACCGGCAGCTGATTTGCGGGAAACTGAATGACGAGGAAACTGGAATATCTGCACGAGATCGAGCGCTGCGTCTCCTGGCTCGCAGCCTGGACGATCCACCACGCCAACCACGTCCGCGAGGGCGATGAGATCAAGGTCGGGGGGCATCAGGCCTCGTCCGCGTCGCTGAGTACCATCATGACCGCGCTCTACGGTTCGGTCCTGCGCCCGCAAGATCGGGTGGCGGTCAAACCCCATGCGGCGCCGATCTTCCATGCACTTCAGTATCTGGCGGGCAACCAGACCCACGAAAAGCTCATGAACTTCCGCGGCTACAAGGGCGCGCAGAGCTACCCTTCGCGGACGAAGGATGTCGACGATGTCGACTTCTCGACCGGGTCGGTGGGTCTCGGCGTTGCTCAGACGCTGTTCTCGTCGCTGGTGCAGGACTACGTCTCGGGTCACGGCTGGATGAAGGAGCGTGCCGAGGGCCGAATGGTCAGCCTGATCGGCGACGCCGAGATGGATGAGGGCAACATCTACGAGGCCCTGATCGAAGGCTGGAAGCACGGGCTCAGGAACTGCTGGTGGGTGGTCGACTACAATCGCCAGTCGCTCGACGCCGTGATCCGGGAGGGCCTCTGGCAGCGTTTCGAGCAGATTTTTCGCAACTTCGGCTGGGACGTGATGGTCCTGCGCCACGGGGCTCTGCAAGAGGCTGCCTTTGCCGAGCCGGGGGGCGAGAAGCTGCTCGAGTGGATAGAGCGCTGTCCGAACCAGCTCTATTCGGCGCTGACCTTCCAAGGGGGTGCTGCCTGGCGCAAGCGGCTGCTCGACGAGATCGGAGACCAAGGGCCGGTCACCACTCTGATCGAACGCCGCTCCGACGACGAGTTGCAGGCGTTGATGACGAACCTTGGCGGGCATGACATGCCGAGCCTCCTCGAAGCCTTCGAGGCGGCGTCCAGGCATGACCGTCCCGTCTGCTTCATCTGTTACACCATCAAGGGCTACGGTCTGCCGCTTGCCGGACACAAGGACAACCACGCGGGGCAGATGACGCCCACGCAGATGGAAGACTACCGCCTGCAAATGGGCGTAAAGCGGGGTGAGGAGTGGGACAAATGGGCGGCCGCCACCTTGCCGGAAGCGGAACTTGACGCCTTCTTCGCAAAGGCGCCGTTCTTCAGTGAGGGGCATAGGAGGCTGTCTGCGCCGTCGGTGCCGGTGCCTGAAACCCTTCCGTCACCGGGGCAGCCCGGCAAGCCGCTCTCGACCCAGATGGGGTTCGGCCAGATCCTGAACGACATCGCACGCGAGCGCAGTCTGCTTGCCGACCGCATTGTCACCACCTCGCCCGATGTGACGGTCTCGACCAATCTCGGTGGCTGGGTCAACCGGCGCGGCCTTTTCGCCCGGGAGACCATGGCGGACACCTTCAAGGCCGAACGCATTCCGTCGACCTTTACCTGGGAATTTGGGCCGAAGGGGCAGCACCTCGAGCTCGGGATCGCCGAGTCGAACCTGATGATCATGCTCGGGGCGCTCGGTCTCTCGCACTCGATCAATGGCGTGCGCCTGCTGCCGATCGGGACAGTCTATGATCCCTTCATCTACCGATCGGCCGACCAGCTAAACTACGCCTGCTATCAGGATGCGCGCTTCATGCTGGTCGCAACGCCCTCGGGCGTGACGCTAGCGCCCGAGGGCGGAGCACACCAGTCGATCGGCACCCCATTGATCGGCATGGCGCAGGATGGGCTTTGCGCCTTCGAACCGGCCTTCGTCGACGAACTGTCCGTGATCATGCGCTTTGCCTTCGATTACATGCAACGTAATGGCGAGGGGGATCCGGATGAGACGACGTGGCTGCGTGATCAGACCGGAGGATCGGTCTATCTTCGCCTGTCAACCCGGCCGCTCGAGCAGCCGCTGCGCGACATGAACCCGGCGCTCGCGCGGGACATCGTCAATGGCGCCTATTGGCTGCGTCCGCCTGGGCCCAACGCGAGTGTCGTCATTGCTTATCAAGGCGTCGTCGCGCCGGAGGCGATTGCCGCGACGGGTCTTCTGGCGGAGGACCGGCGCGATGTCGGGCTGCTCGCGATCACCTCCGCGGACCGGCTTAATGCGGGCTGGCAGGCGGCGGAACGTGCCCGGCAGCGTGGCGCGATCGGCGCCCTGAGTCATATCGAGCGGCTGCTCGCGCCGCTATCGCGTGACTGCGGCATCGTCACCGTGATCGACGGCCACCCGGCGACGCTCGCGTGGCTCGGTGGGGTTAACGGGCATCGCGTGAAGGCGCTCGGGGTCGAGCAGTTCGGCCAGACGGGGACTATTGCGGACCTATACCGTCACCACGGCCTGGACACCAACGCCATCGTACATGCGGCGCAGGCGGTCAGTGCGGGACCGGCTGTTCGCTACCGGAAGGCGCTGCCTTGACCATGAGCTACCGGATGCTCCGTGGCTGGTACGGATCGGCTGTTTCCACGGGCGTTCCGGTTCGCTTCAAAGCGGACAGGGGCCGGGACAATGTGGACGTTCTGATCGCGCTTGAGTAGCTTGTGCGACCCCGAGGGTCACCTGGAATACGCAGGGAGGCGGCTTTTATTTAGCCTTGCGTCCAATTACGAATTCGATTCAATCCAGTCCGGAGCAAAAGCTCCGCGTCCTCCCGATTTTCGGCTTCGACGTAGCACCGCATTTCCGGGGCATTTCCGGATGGTCGCAAATGCAAGACACGCTTATCCGCGAGAGTGATACGAAGTCCGTCAACATCGCTAACCTTGCTTACCACTCCAATCGACCCGACGAAGGCGGCGATGTTAGTTTCCGCTGTACGAAGGTATGTCATGAGGCGAGTGCTGCTTTCGACGGAAAAATTTTCCAAGCGATCCGCCGCCGCCGCCGGCAATTGAAAGGAACTGCCAATCTCCGACAGTGGCTGCCCACTTGTATTAACAAGGGAAAGTGCCGCCAGGATGGGGAGAAAACTGTCGCGTGTAGGTAGCGCTGGCAGTTTAGTTCCGTTCGGGTCAAAGTCCGTGCCGGTCAACAAACCACCGTTTGCTTCGAAACCAACCACGCGCTCGTGACCCGACGCAACCAAATCGAGCATGGCAGCAATAACAAATGGCGATCCAACCTTGGTACGCACGACTTTAAAAGAACCTGCGGTCTCGATACCAGAGTTTGATGTGACCGGCGTGACGACCGCCTTCGCTTGCAGGAAGTTCGCCGTAATCAGGCCTAACAAATCACCGCGAAGGGGGTCTCCGTGGTCGTCAGCTACCAGTGGGCGGTCGCCATCGCCATCTGCCGAGACGACCGCATCAAGCCGATGCTCTTTGGCCCAGAGCTTGAACTGTTGAGCAGTCTCGTCCGAGACCGCTTCAGTGTCGAGAGGAATGAAATCTTCCGAACGTCCCAGGGTTACGACCGTCGCACAGTGATATGAGAGAATGTCAACCAAGAGATCGCGCGCGACTGTGCTGTGCTGATATACGCCCACCGTTAAGCCCTTTAGAGCATTAATCTCCATAAGCTTTCGATTGCGCGCTATGAAAAAGGCCTTGCATTCGGCCTCCCGGTGCTGCCGACGTGCAACAGCACCTTCAAGGACGTATCCGCGCTTCTCCAACTGCAAGGCGATGCGCGTTATCTCCCGCTCATCACCCTTGTCGATCTCACCGTCGGGTCGATAGAATTTTATTCCATTACGGTCGGCCGGAATGTGCGAGCCTGTGATCATCAAACAACCACTCTTACGCGCCTGAGCATACAGTGCCAGGGCAGGGGTGGGGACTGCGCCGCAATCGACTACGATGAAGCCGAGCGCAGACAGTGCCGCCGCACAGACGGCGGCGATGGCCGGACTCGAGGCGCGAAAGTCGCGCCCTATGAGTATCTCGTCGCCAATTCTGGCCAGGCCGGATTCCAGCAGGAATGTCGCGAATGCCGTTGCATACAGGGCAGAGGCGGCTCCTGCCAATTCTGTCGCCAGGCCCCGTAATCCACTTGTTCCGAATTTCATACCAAATCCGACGTTGCTAACCGGGTTTTGAAGGTAACATGCTCAAACTTTGGCTCGTCCGGAATGCCCATCGACAGATCCCTCGGACGAGAACAAGAAGTACATTCGGTTACCGTAGACGCGTTCGGTTCTCGACGGTTACCCTTGTGAGGATTGACGCAGTCGGCGTCGGCGTGGGCAGCGCACCGTGACCTTCACGGCGACGAGGTTGGAGCGGATGGGGTCCGGGTCCGGCAGGGCTCCTCGCGGCTGGCTCACATGAGCGCTATCGCCATCGAGTGATTGTCTCAGTCTACATTAGCTCTGGGTCCCGAAAGCGCGTACAGGCCTGAGACGCAGCAAATCCTCTTATCTATCGCCGTTCGGTGTAGCTCCCGTTCAGAAATGCATGATAGACACTCTCGATGCCTTCCATGAGAGTGATCTTTGCTGCCCATCCCAAAGTGCGCAGCTTGTCGACGCTCATCAGCTTTCGCGGTGTACCGTCAGGTCTAGAGTGATCATGCGCGATCTCCCCGGTAAATCCGACTACACGGCAGATCATTCTAGTCAGCTCTAGGATCGTGATGTCCTGTCCGCAGCCGAGATTGACGTGATCATGGTCAGAGTAGTTCTTCAGAAGGAAGACTAATGCGTCGGCGCAGTCGTCGACGTGCATGAATTCCCGACGTGGTGTGCCCGTGCCCCAGATGGTGATTTGCTTATCACTTATGAGCTTAGCTTCATGCGCTTTCCGGATCAGCGCTGGGATGACGTGGCTTGACTGCAAGTCATAATTGTCGCCTGGCCCGTAGAGATTCGTCGGCATAGCGGAGATGTAGTCGCGGCCATATTGCTGGCGATAGGCTTGAGCCATTTTGATGCCGGTGATCTTGGCGACGGCGTAGCATTCGTTGGTGCGCTCTAGTGGCCCGGTCAAAAGCGCGCTTTCAGGAATGGGCTGTGGTGCCATCTTCGGATAGATGCAAGACGAGCCGAGGAAGAGGACGCGGTCGACATTGTTTTCGTGGGCTGCCGCGAAGATATTGGCCTCGATCATCAGATTGTCGTAAATAAAGTCGACCGGATAGGTGGCGTTCGCGAGAATACCACCTACCTTTGCCGCCGCCATAATGATAGCGTCCGGTTTCATCACTGCCACAAAGTTTTCAACCTCGGTCTGTCGCTTGAGGTCTAGCTCTCCCCGAGGGGCGGCCACAACTTTGCAGTCTTCAGACGCGAGTCGGCGTACAACAGCACTGCCCACCATACCTTTGTGGCCAGCGACCCACACGGTTTTTCCGTTCAGATCATACATTACGCTTCCTTCATGACTACAGATGTCTGCATGACCTTCAGGTCTTCGCGTACCATTTCCGCAGCAAGCTCGCGCACGGATGTCTCATGCACCCAGCCGAGCTTCTCCTTCGCCTTGGTAGCGTCACCCAGGAGAAGATCGACTTCCGTGGGGCGGAAGTAGCGTGGGTCCACTTGGACTAGGCATCTGCCGCTCGCTACATCATAGCCCTTTTCGCCGACACCCTTGCCACGCCATTCGATCTCGACGCCGATATCTTCGAAAGCCCATTCGACGAATTGGCGGACAGGAGTCGTTTTGCCCGTAGCCAGCACGTAATCATCCGGTTGATCCTGCTGTATCATCATCCACATACCTCGCACGTACTCACGCGCATGGCCCCAATCGCGTTGAGCATCGAGATTGCCGAGATAAAGCTTGTCCTGCTTGCCCAGGTAGATAGCAGCGGCAGCGCGGCTGATCTTGCGCGTCACAAAAGTTTCGCCACGAAGGGGGCTTTCGTGATTAAAAAGAATGCCGTTGGAAGCGTGCATACCATAGCCCTCACGATAATTGACGACCATCCAGTAGGCGTAGAGCTTGGCGGCGGCGTAAGGGCTGCGCGGATAAAAGGGCGTCGTTTCGTTCTGCGGTACGGACTGCACGAGGCCGTATAGCTCCGAAGTCGAGGCTTGATAGAAGCGGGTCTTGTCCGTCAGACCGAGGAGGCGAATCGCCTCAAGAAGTCGCAATGTACCGATACCGTCCGCGTTTGCTGTGTACTCAGGTGTTTCGAACGACACCTGCACATGGCTCTGAGCAGCCAAGTTGTAAATTTCGTCTGGCTGAGATTCCTGAACCACGCGGATGAGGTTAGTCGAATCAGTGAGGTCACCGTAATGCAAGATCAGGCGCGGATCGGATTCGTGCGGGTCTTGGTAGAGGTCTTCGATACGACCCGTGTTGAAGGAAGAGGAACGTCGCTTAATCCCATGAACGATGTAGCCTTTTTTGAGAAGAAGACGGGCAAGATAGGCACCATCCTGTCCAGTTATGCCCGTAATAAGAGCAACTTTCCTGCTATCGCCCATTCTATTCCTGCTCTATTAAAGTTTAAAGTTTCGGCTCCGGCTCGCCACGCCGACACAATGTGCGGCCAGCCCCGTGCGCTATGGAGCACTTCGACAGATGCGGCGCGAAGCTCGTCATTGACAGTCCGCCAGCCGAGCACACCTCTTGCTTGGAGTCACAGCAAAATAGAGTTGCGCCGCTAACCGTCGGCTTCGTACATGCGGTCTGAGTGCCGCTCAGCTCACGCCGTGAGCGACATGTACTCCCAGCACCTTGCAGCTGATTTGCTCATCCATCAGCGAGTGAGGACGCCTTTCTTTCTTGCTTCAGCGTCTTCTAATGGGAATTGTTTGGATCAGTGAAATCGATTGTTTGGATAAAGTGCATCCACAGAATGGATGGTCTGACCGAGCAGCGGGGGCGCATCGCCGGCCCGGAGTCGTAGGCGCGAGCTTCCGTTCGGGGCGAGGACAAAGTTCGTGGCCGCGAGCCCTCACCACAGCATCCGGCACAGGTCGTGCAGAACTTTGGGAGCAGACTGCGGATTCTGTCGATCAGCTGGTTCCAGGCGCGTCGAGCTGTCGACCTCATCTCGCCCGGTACGGTTGCTGTATGCAGCCTTGCACCCTTGGCGTATGGCGTCGACGGAACGATTTGCTCTGGCAGGGAGTGTCGCAGCGTTCCCGGGCTGTTTCGGCTCTATTGGCGGGCCCGCGTCAGCCGAGCCCCTTCATCATGGCATCCAACGCATGGATGGCCGGCATCCAATCAATAGATTTTACATATGCCGCGGAGGCCCAGTAGAGAAGGCTGAACCGGAAGCGAGGGCATCGGCTTCAAGCTGTGCGAGCGTCACGGGATTAGTGGGCAGTGCTGAGTGAGCTCTTCTGCCCTATGGCCCGGCCTCTGCCAAGCGCCCGGCGTCAGGGTCTACGTGTCGACTAAGGATTCCAAACCGGATGCAACCTCCTCTCTGAACGAGATTTCCGAAAATGTATCTTAGTGGAGTGGAAAAGCGCCGGTTCGTCGTCTCTCGGAGGCGTACGGGGTTCGGTGATTGTCTGTGGTCGTTGGCGGCCGCTTGGCGCTACGCGCAGCGGTCGGGACGAACTCTAGTCATCGACTGGCGGGGGGCCTGCTACCTCGACCAACCCTTCACAAATGCGTTTCCGGTGTTCTTCCAGCCGATCAATGACATCGCTGGCGTGCCGGCTATTTCCGACGACCGGATCAACGACGTTTCCTTCCCTGGTCCATTCTTCCCGGAGTGGTGGAACAGGCCGGCGATCGAGTGCCTTTACCGGCCAGATGAGCAGATTTTCCAAGAGCGCGATGAGTTGGGCGAGCTCTTTCAGGCCGAACACGATGTCGAAGCGAACACAGTAGTGTGTGACGCTTGTCTGATGTGGCGGTGCGATGAGGATGCAGAGCGGCAGGTGTTCCAGAGTGTCCAGCCTCGGCCAGAAATTCAAGCCCGCATAGATGCCATTTATCAGGAATGTTTTGAGGGGCACAGCATCATCGGGATTCATGTTCGGCACGGTAACGGTGAAGACATCATGGAGCATGCGCCCTACTGGGCCGATCCGGAGCTCGCCGTTCGGCAAGTGTGCGCTGCAATTGACAAGGCTAAGGCGTTACCGCACCCCAGGCCTGTGCGGCTGTTCTTATGCACGGACAGCGCGCGGATACTGGATCTTCTGGCGGCCAGGTTTCCCGATCTGCTCACTGTCCCGAAGCACTTCGGATCCAATCAAGGTGGCCCCTTACACACTGCAGCACTCGGGATTGACGGCGGAATTTCCGCCCTCGTTGAGATGTATCTTCTCGGGCGCTGCGATACCGTAATTCGGTTTCCCCCGACGAGCGCCTTTACACGATATGCACGTCTATTCGCACCACGGGTAATTGAATTCGATCTGAAGGAGCCAAGTCGTTTGACTTTGATAGAAGACAGCCAAGTCTCTGATCTCAGTTAAGACCCGCCACCTGCGCAATTCGGCAGAGGCAACCAACAGGCATCAGTGGAGGCGTCGTACATTACCGATAGCGTCGTCATCTGACGCCGCCTGCAACGCACCAGAACTTCGCTGTTACGCGCGGCCGCAGACAAGCCAGAGCGACGGCGATCGTGACGCTGACGCTCGAAACAACGCGGGCGATCACTCCAGAGACGAGATTGAGGTTGGTTATGAAAGTCATTCCCGTGATCATCAGCGGCGGAGCCGGATCGCGGCTATGGCCCGCCTCAAGGCAATCGCACCCCAAACCTTTCCTCAAAGTAGCGGATGGATATTCTCTCATTCAGCACACTGTGCTGCGCGTCGCTTCGATAGAAGGTGTCGTGGAACTCGTCGCTGTGACATCCGGGGAACACCTCTTCCTGACCAAGGACGAATTTGACGAACTGGATTCCGTGGTCCTGCCACGCACCTTTCTGCTCGAGCCCGAACCTCGGGATACGGCCGCCGCCGTGGCTGCAGCCGCGATCCATGCGAGGGCAACGCAAGGCCCTGACGCGATCCTGTGCGTCTTCCCGGCCGATCACCTGATTGGCAACCTGCCTGCGTTTCTAGACGTCATGGGCCTGGCCATGGAACATGCGAAGCTCGGGCGGATCGCCACATTGGGCATCACCCCAACCAGACCGGACACAGCATTCGGCTACATCGAAGCAGATGGTGAGAACGTCGTCCGTTTCGTTGAAAAACCGGATCTGGATACAGCCAAAGCCTATGTCGCGTCTCAACGCTTCTTCTGGAACGCCGGCATCTTCTGCTTCAGTGCGCAAACCATGCTCGACGAGATGGCTTTGCATTGTCCCGAGGTGCTCCAGGCCGTCGCCGACAGCTACGAGAACGGCCGCGCCAGTCAATGCCAAGGCTTTGCCAAAATCGAACTCGCGCCTGAGCATTTCGGTTCCGCGCCGCGAATCTCGCTCGACCACGCTGTCATGGAGAAGACTAACAGACTTGCCGTGATTCCCTGCGACATGGATTGGAACGACATCGGATCTTGGAACGCAATGGCCGATTTGATCGCCCCCGACGAAAGCGGGAACAGGATACGCGGCGATGTGCACATGGTCGACACGACCGGCACCTATGTGAGCTCCGACAAGCGCGTCATCGGCACGGTGGGCGTAAGCGATCTGGTGATCGTGGATTCCCCGGACGCTTTGCTTGTCACATCCCGCGACCGCGTTCAGGACGTTAAGAAGCTCTTCGAGGGCCTCAAGGCTTCGGGACATGAAGCTCATCTGGTCCATAGCACGGTACACCGGCCCTGGGGTACCTATACGGTTCTGGAGGAAGGCGAGCGCTTCAAGATCAAACGCATCGAGGTGAAGCCCGGTCGCCAGTTGAGCCTGCAGATGCACTATCATCGTTCGGAGCACTGGGTCGTGGTCAGCGGCTCCGCCAAAATCGTCAATGGCGAGCAGGAGTTGTTCCTGGGGACAAACGAATCTACTTACATCCCCTGCGGCCATAAGCATCGGCTCGAAAACCCAGGCAGAATTGACCTGGTTATCATTGAAGTGCAGAGCGGCGATTATCTCGCCGAGGATGATATCGTTCGCTTCGACGACGAATATGGTCGAACGTAGATAACAGTACAAAAAACGTTAACGGCGAGCCGTCGCTCAAGGATCTCTGTCGTGGGTGCTGGGCCTGACATTGGCAAGCAGCGGGCCGAGCGTGTCATAGTATCCGCCCCGCACTGTCATCAGGCACTCGATCGTGGTCGAAAACATCGGTGAGCGCTTGACAGCGCGCCGTCCGCGGTAACGAAAACTTCAGATCTTTCTTAGGCGGACCCATTGCTCAGCTGTTCAACGGCACAGCCGTATCTCAGCCTGTAGGCGGCAACGAAATCCTCATCGCTGCAGATGCAGCGGCCGCTGGAATCTTTGGCTTTCGGATCATGGAGGTAAGAACCAAGGGGGCGCGGTAGATTCACGCGAGTGCTGGTCGTCGGACTATCGGAAAACCCGCACTATGCTTGACCAGGTCTGCGGCAAGCATGATCCCGGCAAGCACTGATTGAAAGGCCATCGCAACCACGGTTCGAACGAGACGACTTCCATCGCTAAGCTGGAACACCAGACCGCCGCAGATAGCCTGCTGATAAAAGGCTGGCCAACAAACGCGGCGAGCGGCTCACCCTCGTCGAGCGACACAGCCGATTCACGATGCTTGTAAAGGTGGCGAGGAGGGACTCGGCCACCGTCGTGGCGGCCCTCGCCCAAACGATCGGCACATTGCCCGAAGAGTTGCGGCGCTCGCTAAGGGGGCCAGGGTAAGGAGATGGCTCGGCACAAGAGCTTCACCGTTGCAACCGATCTACAGGTCTACTTCTGCGATCCGCGAAGTCCCTGGCAGCGCGGCAGCAACGAAAATACCAACGGTCTGCTCAGGCAGTACTTCCCGAGAGACACCAACTCTCCCATGTCTCGCAGGCCCAACTCAACGCCGTCGCCCTGCGGCTCAATCAGCGACCCCCGAAAAACCCTGGACTTCGAAACGCCGGCCTATAGGCTACAGAAGGTGTTGCGATGACCGGTTGAACCCACCGCCCCATTCTGGTCGTTCAGCCATAAGCCGCAGGGCGCCAGAAGCGGACTCTATCAACGGCAAGGAGCCCGCAGAATCTGCGCAACTGTTCCTCTCAGAGACATCTCGGAACTTTCGGTTGATTGCGAAGCAAAATTGACCCCTGGCACCGAAGGTGGCGCATGCTTTCTGGGAGATGGCGAATGCGATACGTAGCGGGTGTCCGCCAGAAGTCGACAACGTATCTCAGAGGATTAGAGGCAAGCACGGTTCGAAGACTACCTGCCCTTCTGAACTCGGTCTTTGCCGGGCGCCTTGGTCCACATGTCATGACTACAACATGTCCATCTTTAGGCGGTTTCGGACCTCGGTCGTGCATGCTAGAGGCTGTGATGATTTGGGGGAATCATGGCGGCACCTGCGCACATCGGCTGGCTAAAGAAGACGGCGACCAATGTTGCCACGACCGAAGGCGTCGAGGTCGAGGTCTGGGATCTGGAACACCAGCCAGACGACGCAGTGCTATCGTCGTGGGCCAAGCATTTCAGGCAGCACTACTGCAAGGACGAAGAGTTACCGGACTTTATCGAGGGCACGGGGCACACGCCAGCCACCTATCTCGCGACAGTGAAGTTTCCAGACCCAGTCCATCCTCCTGGACCGGGTACACGCTCGGGTGACTTCGGCGAAATCCTGCTTGCCGACTTCGCGGAGTACATCTTGGGTTATTGGTGCCCCCGGGAGGGTAGATACGAGAACCGCGACAACCGGAACGTTCCGTCGAACGGCTGCGACGTGGTCGCATTTAAGTTCCATGGCGACGATCCTGTTCACCCGAAGGACGAGCTTCTTCTCATTGAGTCGAAGGCGGGCTTAAAGGCAAAGAAACAGAACCGGTTGCAGAACGCGGTTGAGGATTCCATCAAGGACATCACACGCGAGGCGATGTCCCTGAACGCCATCAAACAACGTCTCCTGCGCACCGACCGGCTGGCGGCCAAACGTGTGCAGCGCTTCCAGAACCAAAACGATCGCCCGTTCAAACGCGTGAACGCCGCCGGAGCCGTGCTCGATCAAGACGTATTCGACAGCGTCGATTTCACGACGACGCTCGCCAAGCATCATCCCAACTTCAAAAACCTGAAGCTTCTCATCATCCGGGGCACGTCGATGATGAACCTGGTACATGCCCTTTACGATCGAGCCGCTAATGAGGCCTAAGAACAACTCGATCCAACTGCTGGCTTCCGTCAGGTCCCGGGCCAAGATGCACGAGTTCAGGGCAGCGGAAGCCGACTACAACGAGTTCACGCGCGCGCCGGACTCGCTGGTGGTGCTAGCGATCGGAATATTGGGCGATTCCGCGGCGGCGCTTGCGGACCGGTTCATCACTTCCGACACAGAGAGCGCCATGCCAAGGTCCTGGGATGAACCGGATGGATCGATCCGGGACATGGTTCACTTCTCCGCCCGGTATTTCGACGCCTTCTTGGAATCAAGGCTGGACGAGGATCTGACCAACGAGTTCTCCCTGCTGTGCGCCACCTCCTACTATCTGTCCGACAGTATCGGCAGTGCGGCGGTCGTGATGAAGAGGACAGAATCTCCAGCCCTCGAGTTGGGGCATGGTCTCGCCTTTCTGGCCTATCGGATTCTGAAAGGGCTTTTCGCGCCGGTCGAGGAGTCGTTCGCGCACCATTTGTTCGCCAATAGAATGTTAGCCGCTCTCCGGGCGTTTTACGCCCTGCAGGGCGGAGCCGAGGAAATTCGTCTCCTCTGCGAGGAACTCAAGGCGCATGCTTATTTGGCCGGGTCGGCCCGGGAGCTGCTCTACGCCGACGTGGTGATAGCGCTTGTCTCCCGCAAACTGGACGGAGCGGCCAGGACGCTTCTGCCCCCGAGTTCGGGCCTTGATTTGGCCGATTGGGCACCGGCCTTGAGGAAAGGATCGTTCCCAACGGAGCTCTGGCCAGCCCAGAGACTGCTTTGCGAACAGGGAATTTTGAGCGGACGTTCCGCGGTGATCCAGATGCCAACGTCGGCCGGCAAAACCCGCGCCACCGAGTTCTTGATCCGCGCCCATTTCCTAGCACAGCGATCGTCCCTGGTCGTCATTGTGGGTCCATTCAGGTCACTGTGCCACGATATCCGTTCGGATCTGGTGCGCTCATTCGCCGGCGAAGATGTCCTGATTAACGAGATCTCGGATTCGTACCTTTTCGACATCGATCTCGCGGGAGCGCGAAGACAGAATTCGGTGTTCGTGGTGACACCCGAAAAGCTCCTTTACATGCTTCGGCGTAAGCCCGAATTCGCCGAAGAGGTCGGATTGGTCGTTTATGATGAAGGACATCAGTTCGACGGACTGACCCGTGGGCCAACATATGAACTTCTGCTAGCGTCCATGCGCATCTCGCTGCCTACGAACGCCCAGGTCGTATTGATCTCTGCCGTCATCGGGAACGCGGCCGAGATTGCCGGTTGGCTCGTCGGCGACGAGACCGCGGTGGTGTCGGGATCGGGATTGCTGCCGACGGCTAGGAACATCGCCTTCGCCAGCTGGCAGTTCGAGCGGGCCTGGTTGCGCTACGTCAGCCCGGCCGATCCGAACGCGGATGAATTCTTCGTGCCCCGCATCGTTGAGTCCAAAGTACTGGCCAAAAAGGGTCGCGAACTGAAGGTGAAACGTTTCCCCGAACGCGGCACCACCAGAAGCAACACCGACATAGGCCTCTTTCTCGGTCAGCATCTCGCCGCAAACGGCAGCGTGGCCATTTTCTGCGGGAAGAAGGAGAGCGTCGGCACGGTCTGCGACCGCGCCGTCGAAATTGCAGGGCGCGGCTTGGAGCTCGATTGGCCGGCGGCTTGCTCCGACGAAAACGAGATCCGCAAGATTGCCGATCTATGCCAAACTCACCTCGGAGATGGTCGAGTATCCAAAGCTGCGAAGCTCGGGATCCTGTCGCACCACGCCAACACGCCGCCGGGCCTGCGGCTGTCGATCGAACATGCTATGAAGGCGGGTCTGGCTCGTATGGTAGTCTGCACCTCCACCTTAGCGCAGGGCGTAAATTTCCCGATCCGCTACTTGGTGGTGACGTCCACCCAGCAGGGCAAAGAAGAGATAGCGGTGCGCGACTTCCACAACCTGATGGGTCGTGCGGGCCGGGCAGGCATGTATACCGAAGGCAACGTGATCTTTTCCGCGCCATCGCTCTACGACGATAAAAAGAAAGACGGCCGATGGCGTTGGTCGAAGACCACCAGGCTGCTGGATGCGGATAATTCGGAACCGTCGGCGAGCAGCATTCTCAAGCTTTTCGTCAGCTTCGAGCAGAAGGTAAAAGGAAAGCCGACCATCACATTGGATCTGCCGACGGAATGGCTCGATCTCACATTCGCTACCAAGCAGACCATCGCGGCGTATACCGCCGCCGCGGTGAGCGAGCGCCCCGGGCTAATAGGGAAGGACTTCAGCAGGTTTCTTTCCGACCGGGCGCGCGCGGTGCAAAGCATAGCATCGTATCTACTGTCCTACGTTGATTTCGAGAGTGACCTTGCCGAGGAGCGTGTGGAGGAACTGGCGCGGAGCACCCTAGCATATCATCTCTCCGACGACGATCTGAGGGTCAAGGTCCTGGCCGTTTTTCAGGCGGCCGCCAAAGCCGTCCAACAAGGGACGGACCTCAGCCTGATCAAACTGGTCCGAAAGTCGCCGCTACCGCCGGCGGACGTCAAGGCTTTGGCGCAATGGATCGACATGCATCTGGACCGGCTCGCGGCAATCGAAACCGAGGAAGAGCTGTTGACCGCGATTATGGAAAAGGCGGCACGGCACGCCCACGCACCGGTCTTGGCGGCGGTACCCGAGGCAATGCGGCCGGATTGCCTTGCCGACTGGATCGCCGGCAGGACCTACTACGAAATCCGAGCGCGGCTGACAGCCGCCCATGTCAAGTTCGGTAACGCGAGAGCGACTTCGGAGCACGTCGTCCACCTGTGCGAAAGCGGTTACGCGTACGACCTGTCGATGGTCGTTGCTGCATTGGCCGATCTCGTTGAGGAGCGATCCGAAGATCTGCATGCGCGGCTGGTGACCGTCCAGAAAAAGATCAAGTACGGTCTGTCCAGTGACGCGGCTATTGCGTTCCAAGAGGCTGGATTCGCCGACAGAGTGGTGGCCCAGGCCCTTGGCGACGCGTTCCCGGTCATCGATGGCTATCGCGACGTGGTCACAGCATGTCGGACGCAGCGAGAATTGGTACTGGCCACTATTGAACCGTTCCCAAGATACTTCGAGGAGGTCGCGCTCGAGCTCTCGTCCGGCTATGACTGAAACAGGCCTGCCAATCTACGGGATTGCGAGGAAAGTACCTCGAACAGCGGCAATGGGGTCGGTGGCCGAATGGCAGCTATCCGCTCGACGCGTATCAAGACCGGACAGTCCGGTCACGGCCCCAAAGCTGCCAGGCGGGAACGCGCCTGACTTCGGCCGTTGAGCCGGCCTTAAGGTTTGTCCCAAAGCCGCCGTTGAAGCTGATATTTTCGCTAGCGGTCGCTCCTGTTCGTCTGAACAAACCAAACCGTTGCCACCAGCGATCGAGGTGTGTCCCGATGAGTGGGACACTAGGTGGTAGCCGCAGTATAATATGCCTCGTCTTTTCCCGGTGGATGGTTTGCCACTGCTAGTGTCGCATTACGGCGCGTTCCCGTAGGATCGGTACATGTCCGCGAAACCTGAAGACGCCGAAATCACGTTGCCGCCGCAAACCGCACCGGCGGACCTTTCGTTCGCGATGCGGGCGTTCGCTGACATAGAGGACGCCAACCGCATCGCCCACAACCTCGCGAGCTACATCCGCTTCATAAGCTCGGTAATCAATTTAGAGCGGCTTGACGGCGTGACTGTCGCTTATGATTACGATGCCGCGCTCGCCGAACTCGACCGAGGCGTCGAAGGCTTACGAACGCTCGCCCGGTCTAACGATGACCAGCTTGTCGGCGTCGCAATGTCGCCGGCCGTCCTGCGCGACGGCAAGGTCAAGGTTCACCTCGTTTTCAGCGGCGCGTACATCGAGAGTATCGGTGCGACCCCCGAACAGGACGACGCGCGAGCTCAGTCGGGTATGCAACAGGCCATCTATCTGATCGCCCACGAATGCGCGCACGTGCAAGTGACGACCGAGAAGGATAAAGCATTTCCCGGCAATATCCTCCAGAAGCAGGTCAGCTCCTACGAGGAGCAGATATTCACCCAGATCAACGAGGCCTGCTGGGACGAATATGCGGCCTGCCGCTTGAGCGCGCCGTTCGGCTCGGGGCACCTGGCTTATTATGAAGAAGGGTTGCGCGGCGTGGCAGGCGTCGCTCGACAGAAGGCCGCTGCCGCGCGCGACGGTTTCTGGAAACATCGTGATCTCAACCGGATCGTCGGAGAACTTGGAGCGCCGATTTCGGAGCCTCTCCGAATGGCGGCCTACACGTTTGGGCATATTGACGGCAGCAATGGCGAGGCGGAGATCAGCGAGGAGACCCGACAGGCGATCGATGAGGCCGGCTACACCGAGGCAATCGAGGAACTGGTCGCTCAGCTCCGGAAACTCTGGAATGAGCGCGGCGAATGGATGTTTCCGAGCGAGTTCGACGTACTCGGCGATGTCGCCCGCGGCCTATTCTACGAGGAAGGACTCCTGATCACCCCGAACGGCGAGGGGGCAAACATTCAGGTGTGGGACCCTGCGATGTACGACGGTCCCGTCGCAGCCTAACGACGGGAGAAATTCCGCTCGCCTCCGGCGAGGGAGAAACTTGTTCCTCGTTTGCTCGTCATGGCTCCATCCTATTTGGAAGTTGGAGCCTCCGGCAAAACCGGCGCGGTCTACTAAGCCCTGCTCGACCGCCTTAACGTGGTGGGCAGCATGTCGTCGATTTCCTTGTCGGAGAACATGAGCTCCTCGTTATCCTTCAAGGAATCCTGTGCCTTCTTGTAGGCCTTCCCGTCCGTGAAGGGTGCCGCCCGATAGATTTCATGAAGGTTGGCCTGCAGCTCGTCGCGCTGCGTCCGAAGGCCGTCAATTGGCACTGCCGAATTGAGCGCGTCGGTTATCAGGCTGAGGTAAGATTCTCGTACATTCCATATGTCGGACGCAGTTTCCCTGTGTCGCTGCGCGAGAGCACCGGGGTCTAGGTCTTTCTGATAGGCGTTATAGATCAGGCTGAGAATGGCAAGAACGACGGTCGCGTATTCCGCATATTGCAAAAGCCCCGTCTCCGCCCTGAATACGGTCGTCACCGCGCCGCCGGCGATGAGCGCGGACAGGATGATGTTGAACCACTTCGCATACCATTGATGGTCGGCAAGCCGCTCCGCCATCTTCTCGTGAATCTTATGGGTGTAGGCGCAACGGCCGTAACACTCGCGCACTTGGCTCTCGATTTGGTACCGCGGGTCAGATTGGGAAGGTTGTGCCAAAGACGGTCCTCCATTTCGCGCGGCGCTGTGCGGCCTTGTCGTCGGTCTGCATGTTGCAGGCTTCGACGGCGATATTGTAATCCGTGAGCGCCTTCAACCAGAACACCCCCGTCTTATAGACGTAGGAACCGCTCCCCGGCATACGCCAGTAAGTTTTCTCTCGGTCGAGGTCGTAGAGATACTTTAGGAAATCCCGCGCCATGTAGTCATGATAGCCGTAGGATTTATCCCGATACTCCCACGTCTCGATGAACTGGTAGGCGAGCGCGTCGATGAGGGCTCCGGTCATCGGAACGCTATTTTGGTCTTTCCACACCCTCATCATGCGGCAGAGGGCTTTGAGGTTGCCATTAACGGCCGTATTGCGGGTCTGGACGGCAGTCATCTCTGCCCGGGGATTGCACTGCCGCCAGGTACCTCCCCCGTTAGAATCGGCAAAAGTCCAGGAACCGTCCGTGTTGTTGAAATAGGGAAGGATTTCGAACGTGATCCCGTCCGTGAAGGAGATGACGACAACCTGGCCGTCGCTGCCGACCTTGCTGGAGCCGTAGGTTTTGAGGAGGGAGTTTTTCACGGCCTGAAGAAGCGCGGACTGACCGTTGCCGTGATACGCGCTGTATTTGACGTATTCCGCATAGGGGAGCTGGAAGCCGATATCTAGGTCGCTGATTCCGCGCGCGGCTGTGTCGCGACCGTAAGAGCCAACATAGAGACTGTGGGCGGAGCTGGAATCGGTGTTCCAGAAGTCTGTATTAAGGCGCGTGGTGATACGCCTGTACCGTTGTCCAATCGAGCTGATCAGGTCGGTGCCGATATTATAGTTATTCCGGAAGTTGTAGAACTCGTCTGATACGCCCATCCCCATCCACCTAGCTGTAGCTTCGTCGGTAGATGGCAATTTTATGCTTTCAGCGCAATAGCGTCGGTGTGCGTTCAACGGGAATATTAAGCGGCCGACATGACCCTATGCTCGCGGGCTGCGGCGAGAGTTGATCTCATTTGCTGCCTTTGGGAAACCCATCACCTGGGACGCCGCCGAATTGTTTGGGTTTATTTCAACGAAAAAGGGCAATGTTTTCCAGCTGAAAACCGGCGAGCCTCGCTGGACGCTCGATCTTGTCCGCCAGTTGGCCCTTCAACACCCGCTTGCCGTCCAATGCCGGAACGAGCGCGGCATCAACATCCGCGATGATCGAGGAGATATTTCGGTGAACTCAGAAATACCGAGCTTCAACTTCGCTTGTGCGTTGGCTTTTAGACCGGCGACGCCGCCGAGGTTTGGTAAGTGATGTCAATTTTTTCATTATTGCTACCGACAATTGCCTGGATCTGTTTTGCCGTTGTGAGCGTCCGGCTTCGAGTTCGGCGAGAACCTCATCCACGTGCTCTGGGGAACTAGCCAAGTGGCCCATGGCGGTGGCGGACATGCGCGCTTCTACAAGCCGCGTCTTATGGTCCTTGAGAACGGTCGCTATCTTCATCAGGCTGAAAAGGTGCTGACGACTGTATCGCGACACCGAGATGGCCCATTTTCCGAACATTCGGTCGGGGATAAGAGCTGCAGCGATGTTCAGTTGATCGCCGAGATCGAAGGTTTCTTCCGTCGTTCTTCGGCCTAGCAGCATGATCTCGGCCTCACACTTTCTTATGGCTCTGAGCTCGGCAGACCCCAGCCCGAGTTCGGAATGGTCGAATGTCGGTACGTTCTTTCGCGGCGCTTTCTTCATCGTTGAACCTTCAGGCTTCGTCGAGCACCTCATGGCTAGCTTGCGGCCACAATCCTCATGCCGCCGGCTAGTTGCCGTGCGCTATGGCTATGGCGCCGCAACGGCGACGTCAAGCCGGCGCATGTAGCTAAGTCATTGTCAACAATATGCATTCTTCAGGTCCATCTGCTTGGACAATGTCAGGCTCTTCAGCAGCCGACTGTTGACACAGGATTCGAATCCTTGAGAGCCCCCGCCGCGTCAGGCTTCATAGGATTGGTCCGCGCGGGGGTGCCGGCGCAATACGCCGACGGATTCTTTGCCAATCGCGCACTTGAAGCCTATGCTCGCTGAATCGGCCGCCCCCTTCGGACGCAGCCGACAGTAAGAGGTACGTGCTCTTGCCCGTCAGGGAGAGAGCCATGCCCAAATCCCTTCTTCGCAACCATGTATTGAAAACCCTCTCCTCAGAGGATTTCGCGCGATTGCAGCCATCAATGCATCACGTCGAACTGGGCATCAAAGCCCAGCTTGAGGTCTCATATCAGCCGATCGAGCGTGTGTATTTTCCAGAGACGGGCATCGCGTCGGTGGTCGCCACGATGACCGGTGGTCGGCAAAGCGAAGCCGGCATCGTCGGCCGCGACGGCATGACAGGGGTTGCCGTCCTGCTCGGCCAGGACAAGTCTCCCAATGAAACCTATATCCAGGTT
Organism: Mesorhizobium sp. M0152; assembly: GCF_040322415.1. Taxonomy (NCBI): domain Bacteria; kingdom Pseudomonadati; phylum Pseudomonadota; class Alphaproteobacteria; order Hyphomicrobiales; family Phyllobacteriaceae; genus Mesorhizobium; species Mesorhizobium sp. M0152. The sequence continues at coordinate 74,846 of NZ_JAMYTH010000011.1, read as the reverse complement.
GCAGGTAATGGCTGGATCCTCCCGGTTGAAGCTCTTCGCTCGGCGATTGCGGCAAGCCAGTCCCTTCGCGAGTCACTGCTTCGCTATGCCCACGCGTTCCTTATCCACTCGTCCCGGACGGCACTGGTCAACGGCCATTCGAAAATCGAGGAGCGGTTGGCCCGCTGGTTGTTGATGGTGCAAGACCGTGTCGAAGGGAATAGGATTTACCTGACGCATGAATTCCCGGCCACCATGCTTGGCGCCCGACGCCCCGGTGTCACCACCGCCCTGCAAATGCTTGAATATCGAGGGCTGGTTCACGCCAGGCGCGGCGAGATCACAATTGTCGACCGCGTTGGAATGAAGCAACTCACCCATGGTGCTTACGGCGAGGAGGAGCAAAGTCATTTCGGTCTGGCATCCGCCTGATTGTCCGGGATCGGACAAACCCTTGAAGGCCACCGAATTCCTGCTGTAAATCGTGTTGGTCAGGATTTCGGGAGGAATTCTCGATGACCAACACTTTCCACACCGTTACGGTTGAAAGGGCCGCCGAAGCCTATGTTCTGTCCAGAAGCAGGTCCAACTTCCTCTCGATCGCACAGGCAATCCGCGCCATCCGAACACTCATGCCAGCATGCAGGGCTACCGACCGCGAGTTGGAGGAGTTGCTGGCAGCGGCATCCATCATTCACGGTGTGCCCGTAGCTTTCGATGCAAAAACAGCCGATGGCGTAGAACCACGGCTCCATTCGTAGGCCACATATGCCCGCGCTCGCGCTGGGGCCTACCTTGTCGGACGTTCGCCAAGCGATTGTCCGGCACTTGATCGGCAATGTCGGCAGGCCGTGCATTTCGATATCCGAGGTTAGCCACGCTGTAAGGGGAACATTTCCGGTTTGCGAACTCACGGATTGGGAACTTGGCGATCTCATTGCGCGAAGCGCGATCGACGCGGGATTTGCGATTGAGTTCGATGCGGCGGATCCCTAGGACGCCTGTCGAGGCTCAATAGCGGAACAGCCACTTTAGCCATGTGGCTCCCAATCACGGACGGTCAGGTTGCAGTCCGATGATGCCCGTCAGCAATGCGCCAAACCGAAGACTCGGCTTATGCCTACTCTCCGCGTCGTAGAGGTGAAAGCCCTCTACCTCTATTAGCACATCGTCCGATTGACTCGCCTGCGCGATATAAGTGGGCGTAAATCTTGTGACCACCGGCTTCGACGAGGAAATCGCTAGGTTGCTGATCTCTACGTTGAGGTCCTGGACTGTCTGCAGGCCTTCCTGAACATCGCCGTGAATCCATCGCTGGTTCTGGTTCACTAGGACACGCAGATCATCAAAGGCTTTCCGTTGCTGCGCGTCGAGCTGACCAAACGTCTTGTCGAGAGAATCGGCGAATTGAGCGACAAGGTCGCTGATTAGGGCCTGGGAAGAGAGGCGCGGGCCGTCTCTCCTCGGCAAGCCGCCGCAGGCGGGTTCCCTCATTCTTTGCTTTGCTTTGCTTTGTGTTGGTCGCCGCCGAATGGGCACTAGTGACCCCTGGGCCTCAACTTGGCAGGGTGTGGTTCTCAATCAGCAGCTAGAATAATTTTGTCTCACCAATATTATCTGTGGAAAGTCTAGTTGTACCATTTCATCTTCGTAGTAGGCGTGATCCCTGTGGAGGTGGGAAGATGGGGGAAATCATGAAAGTTTTCGTTCGGGGCTCGCTAGGAGTTTGCGTTGCTCTTTCGAGTTGCGCCAGCGTTCCGAAGTTGCCAACCGAAGTCGGTCTACTTCGCATCTCAGACATTGTCGACAACATCCGGTGCGACCTGAAAGACGGACGCGACGGGCGGCCCAAGGCAAAGCCTCCAATCGGGCCTGCTACCTTCCTGACCGACTAGGGAAAGTGGAATGCGGCAGTTGAACTGTCGCTGAATGTCGTAGCGACGGGCGGCGGAGACGGCAGTGCCGGAAACGAGGTACCCTACATTCCGCAGACAGGCACGTTTGCATTGGCGACAAACGCCACCGGAACCGCAGACAGGATGGTGGGCTACAAGTTCACCATAGGCTTGGGTCAAAAGGACGATATCAAGTGCGACACACCAACCGTCAACGAAAGGCGCGCGCACGGTTCTCGGCTTACCGGAAACCTGGGAATCGCGAACTGGCTTGCACAGGTCCAGGATTCTTACGCGGATACAAAGACGCCGCCAGATTCAGTTTCGTACGTGATGGGTTTTACGCTGGACGAAGGCGCGTCGGCGAGCGTGAAGATCATCACGATACCATTCGACACAGGGCAGGCCAGCCTGGGCATCGGCTGGAAAACTACGTGGAAGGACGTCAATAAAATCTCTATCGTGTTCGCTCCCAAGCCCGAAGAGAAGCCTAAAGCCGCGCCGGCGCCCGCGCGCGCGACCAAGCTGCCTGAAGGCCAGCACGAGAAGAATCCTCCTGCTCCGCCGCCGGTCGATCCTGCTGCCAAGGAGAAACTGCTAAACGACCTGAACTTGCTTCTGCTCCAGAAAAGCTTGGGTCAATAGGTGGGGCATTCGGGCTGAGGAACTGCAAAATTTACCCTCTAAGCTGCCGGTCCGCCGATTTGGGCACCGACCGGTGTCGGGCCGGCGTCCCACATTGGGCCGCATGGCTCGCAGTATCTGCAATAAGCCAAAGGATGAGAAACCCTCAGGTAGTTCCTATATCGGGATCACGAAGCGGTGCAGTCAGCGAGCAGGGGAAGGCGGCAATTCGTGCTTCTGCGGCGGTATGTTTCAAGGTAAGTAACGCTTGTACCTCAATTCCTTAGGGGGCGGGTTCTCGCGATCACACGCACATTTGCAGAGGAAACGATGGCTAAAGACGATCATCCGAAATTTTCCATCAATATCGATGGCGTACATTTTGAGGCGGCCAGTGAAAGCATGACCGGGGCTGAACTGAAACAGCTTGCCGGAAAAGATCAGCAATATCAGTTGTTCCTTGAGGGGCACGGCCATGACGCCGACCGGCAGATCGGCGACGGCGAGGGAGTCGCGCTGAAGAACGGCATGCACTTCTATACGGTTCCGCCTGCGACGTTTGGCTGATGTCCATCCTCGCCCGTCATTTCGAAGACTTCAATAAAAGATACCCCAATGCGACCCTTGAGGAGCAAGCGGGTGGGACGGCGGTCGTCAGTTTGCCGGCGGTGCGCCTTCCACCGGGGTGGAACAAGGCCGCGGTCGATGTGAAGTTCGTGGTTCCCGGCGGATATCCGCAGGCGGCACCTGACTGTTTTTGGACGGAGCCGGCTCTCGCGCTCGCTCACGGTGGAGCTCCGCAAAATACCGGCCAGCAGGCTACTCCAGGAATACCGTCAGAGTGGCTCTGGTTTTCCTGGCATCCTTCCACGTGGCAACCCAACAGCGATAACCTGCACACCTATTTGAACGTGATCCGGCGGCGACTCGGCGAGGCCAAATGAATCGGCTGGTCTTTGCCGCAGGCGGGTGGTCGGCGCTTCGCGACGACCTTCTTGCGCATTCCCCGATTGAGACAGCGGCTGCGCTGATCGTCGCGGGTGGCCGCTTCGATGGCGGCATGCGACTGGTTGTCCGGGACGTCATCCTCCCCGGCCCGGACGACTATATGACCCGTAGTTCGGTCGAGGCGACTTTGACGCCCGCGTTTCTTGCCAGTGTGCTCAAACGGGGGCGCCAGGACCGTGTCGGCGTTATTCTGGCTCATTCGCATCCGATGCAAGAGGAACTCGCCTTCTCGCGGGTCGACGATGCGTCGCAGAAGATTTTGGCGCCCGTCCAGCATTTTCGATGCCCATCCGGGCCGCATGGTTTCCTCGTCGCCGGGCCGACAGGGTTCCGGGGAAGATTATTTGATGCCGAGGGGGAAACCCTATTTACGATCGACCGCATCCAAGAAGTCGACCGCGATGTCCGCACATACGAAAGGGAATCCGGTATTCGCAATCAGGCGCCCCTGTCGGACGTGTTCGACCGCAATGTTCGGGCCTTCGGCCTTGAGGGTCAACGGATACTCAACGGCCTTACTGTCGCCATCGTCGGCGTCGGCGGCACCGGATCCGTGGTGGTTGAAGAACTCGCGCGGCTGGGTGTTGGCCGCTTCCTCCTGATAGACCCGGAGGAGGTGGAACCGACCAATCTCAACCGTCTGCTCGGAGCCACGCCGGGCGATGTTGGCCAGCCGAAGGTCTTGATAGCGCGCGCTGCCGTGCAACGTGCGCAAGGCGAGATGGCCGTTGAGGCGATCGCAGATACGGTCATAGATGAACCCGTAGCAAGAGCTTTGCTCGATAGCGATTTCGTGATGTGCTGCACAGACTCCCATGGCAGCCGGGCTGTCCTGAACCAAATGGCCTACCAATATCGCCTTCCTATGATCGATGTCGGCGTACGTATCGACGCCCGCGATGAGATCGTCACGGCAATGTCGACTCGCGTGCAGATGCTCGCCGAGCCGCTCGCCTGCCTCAACTGCCATCCTCTTCTCAATCCCGTTTCCGTGCGCCGCGACCTTCTGACTGACGTTCGGTCTGATCCGTATTTTGTCGGCCATTTTGAACCGCAACCGGCCGTAATCTCTCTCAATGCCGCAACGTCTTCGATGGCTGTCTCAATGTTCCTATCGGCGGTCACCGGCTTTCCTGGCTCGGCACGCCACCTAGTCGGACGACCCATCGATGGATCGGTGCGGCCCGTCAGTTCGGTACCGGACCCGAACTGCATCGTTTGTTCCCGGGGCAACGCGCTGGCCAAAGGAGATAGTTGGCCCATGATCTGGCGTCGTCATGAAGGCTGAGGAGCGCACAATGGTCCTGGTCGATGGCGGAACGGTCGACAGGCGGCCCTTTGACAGCCGACAACTCGCGCTCAAGAAGCTACAATCGCCCGCGGATCTTACCGACGGCAGCGCCCGTGCATTAATCGTGCTCGCCGGTGCGTTATCGTCGCAGACGGATCGACAAGATCTTGTTAAGCGCTTGCGTCTTCTCGCCGCTCCTGCCGCAGCGCGGGGCGTTTTCATCGTTGTCGTGGCGAAGTCGGGCGACGAGGCGAGCGCAATGGCTGTCGCGAGGTCAGGTGCAGGTCAGCTGGCGCAGTGGGCCCAGCCTCCCGGAGTCGTGTTGCAGCAACTGGTCGTGCTTGCGGATTCTCATGGGGATCGGATCGCGGAACTCTGTGCTCGCTGCCGTTGCGGGCCGTCGAGCAATGACAGTCTTGCGATCCGCAGCAAGAACGGTGCCCCGCTACTAGAACCATTGTCGCTCGAGCTCGAGTTGCTATTCCGACGTGCTTTTCACGACTACCCGGCGATACACATTTCTAAGGAGAATGGCGGCAAATCCTCAGCGTCCGTGTGGAAGGTCGAAACACAGGGTCTGGAGCAGCACACGCCATTCATCGTCAAATCGGGCGGCGCAGCGGAGATGGAGGAGCATATCAAGACCTACAGGGATGTCGTCGCCGACCGAATTCCCTTTCGAGGATGCGCCCCTTTATGCCTGGAGCGATGCGTGTTGGGGGCCAGTTCACAGTTGGCTGTGTCCCGCTTCGTCGAACACGCTGTGCGCCTAGACCATGTCGTGCCGGAAAGGGACGTCAACGCCGTCGTCCAGGCAATCTATCAAACAGTGTTGGGCCGGTGGCGAGACCGGCCCGAAAAGAAGAAGCTCGATTTGCTTCCGGAGTTCCTGCCCGTGATAAGGCAGGAGCAATACCTGAAGGGCCTCGAACGCACCTACAAAGACCTCAGCCATGCCGGTTACGGAGGCCCTTCGCCGCATGATTTGTTTGACCGCCTCGCCAACTTGCCGGTAGAGGACCACTTGATGTGCCGGGCCCATGACGATCTCAATCTGCGCAACGTGTTCGTATGCGGCCAGGACGCCGAGGCGGTTCTGATCGATTTCACACGAGCGGCCAAGCGCCCGCTTTCGCACGACGTTGCGCGCTTGGAGTTGGGCCTTGGCTTCGATCCCGACCTGCAGGCAACTCAACGGATTCCGACCGATGTGCTCGAAGATTTCTATAGCGGTAACCTGTTCGCTGTCTCGCTCGAACATCTTCTCAAGGGCAAGGCCGCATCCCATCGGCTCAATGCGATCACGGCCTTGCGCTCGACAATCCTCGATGAGGGGCAGGTCCACTCCGTCGACCTGCGACGGGAATATACAATAGCGATCTGCGTAGGGCTGCTTTATTATGCGAAAGCCAAGAACGGGGACGCCAGCACTGCCTACCAGTGCGCCGGCAACCTTCTCGAACGTGTAACAAACCCCTCGCTTTGGTAAGGGTCTGGAGTTCCATTGTTGCTCAGGAAATCGTACGCGGTCCATTTCAAAGGCTCGGTTGAACGCCAGTCTGAGGCCATCAACTTGGTCGAACGGCCGGGCGACGTCGTGCTGGTGGAACGTGGCGTCCCGCGTGCCTTCGTAATGAAGTGCCCTGATGGTTGCGGAGACGTGTTAACAGTCAATCTCGATCGTCGTGCCGGGCCTGCTTGGCGTTTCTACCGGCGCGAAGATGGCTTGACTTTGTTCCCCTCGGTCTGGAGGGACACCGGCTGCGGCGCCCATTTCATCGTCTGGGACGACACTATACACTGGACCAACGACAAATGGTCTCTTCGGCGCAATCCATCCCTTGAAGCCGTCGTGGAAGCTGTCCTGACCAACGAGTTGGTGAGCTTCGTCGACATAGCTGCAGTGCTCGACGAAGTGCCTTGGTCGGTTCTTGATGCGTGCCGGTCGCTTGTGGATGCTGGCAAAGCGATCGAAGAAACCAAGCAGAGGCAGGCAAGCTTCCGGCGGGCACCCGCGACGGCAGGCTGACGGACCATGGCCGACCAAGAGCCGACTGCTGTCGAAGATAAAAAGCCTGTGCAGGTGGCGCCCAAGCGCCGGGAAGCCGCTGAGACCGAGAGCAACGGCCACGCGGAGAGCACTGTATCAGAAGGGTTCATCACGGTCGCCGACCTGGCGCGCGGCCTCTACGACCATGAGGGGCACGAATCCTTGCGAGACCGTGGGCGGCGGCGGTATCACCCGTTTGCCTATGATTTCGACTCCACTCCGTTGAGTCTCGACGATCCGAGCGAGCACTGGGAGGAGAAAGTGAAGGCGCTCCATATCGAGAACCGCAACAAGGCGATTAAGAGGCTCAAGGCTGAGTACGGCGAACGCCGCCATGCGCAAGTGATCCAGGACACTAAGGACCTTGGCGCAAAGGCGTTCTCCATCGTCAGTTATCATAACCTGATGCATGAACAGGCGCGCCGCGCCTTTGTATCAGGGCTCTACTTCCCAGCCTTGGTCGCTGCGTGCGCCCTCGGCGAGCGCATCCTGAACCACCTCATCCTGGACCTTCGGGATTACTACAAAGCGTCGCCGCACTACCGCCGTGTCTATCGCAGCGAGTCTTTCGATGACTGGCGGTTCGCCGTACGCGTGCTGGAAGACTGGGGCGTGCTCTTGCCTGATGTGGGGATAGCTTTCATGGAGCTCGCGACGCTGCGCAACCGCTCGGTCCACTTTAATCCCGCGACCTACTCCACAATGCGGGAGGACGCTCTATCGGCATTGATAACGCTCGGCCGCATCATCCAACTGCAGTTTGGCGGGTTCGGCCGGCAACCATGGTTTATCGAAAACACGCCCGGCGCGCAGTTCATCAAGCGGACATACGAGGACGTTCCCTTCGTAAGGAGTTATATCGTGCCCTTGAGCGGATTTGTCGGCGTAGAGTACGGCATGGACCTCACGGAACAGGGTTGGCGTCATCTCGACTACCATGACTATGGCCCGGGTGATGTCGACGACTCCGAGTATGCGTGTCTCTACCGTGAGCGGGATCACAACAAAGTGGTTACGCGCGAGATGGTGGAGCGCGCTGCACGGGCGCAGACAACGGCCGCGGCCGAGGAAGGGGCGTAAAGCGCTCGTCCCGAAGGCTGCCGCGCCCGAGGTATAATCTCCACAGTGTCGGTTCCGCCGCGATTTGGCGCCTCGGAGTGGAGCCCGAAATCGCTGCGAATGCGCAGCGAAGCGAATTGATATTATTATGGGCAATGACCGTTATCGGGGTTTCGCTATTTACGAGCGGCCGAAAGGGCGTCGGTTCCTTATAGGCAGCTTTCTATCCAATCGCGGCCGAAACCGGACGGACCGCAGTCGGCCTAATACAAGTCATTCGCTCGTGCCTCCGCGATGACATTTCTTGGCGCCCCCAATCTTCTAAGCCTGCAACGTTCACTGCATCGCACGGGCGCGTATATTGGGTATCTTCAATATTCTGAAACGTCACGCCATCCTGCTTCCGTTTAACAAAACTCGGAGGCTGCGCCCATGACACCGACGAAGCTCCTTGTCGGTCAGATAGTCGTTGTGTTCGCCATCGTCATTCTCGGCGTATGGACAGCGACTCAATGGTGCGCCCAAACTTTAGATTATCAGCCGCAACTCGGACCCCCATGGTTTGTCGCAGCCGGATGGCCGATCTACAAGCCGTGGCAACTGTTCGAGTGGTGGTTCCATTTCGACGCATACGCGCCCGAGGTCTTCGACACGGCCGGGATGCTCGCGGCCACCACAGGCTTCATGGGCTGCGCGGCCGCCATCGCTGGCTCCCTCTGGCGTGCGCGGCAGAGGGGGCTGGTCACCACCTATGGTTCCTCACGATGGGCCGCGGTTCGGGAAATCGAGAAGGCAGGCCTGTTTCAGCCGACCGGCGTTTTCCTTGGCAAACTGAAGGATCACTATCTGCGCCATGACGGGCCGGAACACGTCATGGCCTTTGCGCCGACACGTTCGGGCAAGGGCGTCGGATTGGTCGTTCCAACTCTTCTTTCCTGGACCGGCTCGGCCGTCATTCACGACATCAAGGGCGAGAACTGGCAGCTGACCTCCGGCTGGCGGTCGATGTTCTCGTACTCCCTTTTGTTCAACCCGACTGATCCAAGGTCGGCGCGGTACAACCCGCTGCTGGAAGTGCGCAGGGGCTCAGATGAGGTCCGCGACGTTCAGAACATCGCCGACATTCTCGTCGATCCGGAAGGCGCGCTGGAGCGGCGGAATCATTGGGAGAAGACTAGTCATTCACTCTTGGTCGGGGCCATCTTGCACGTGCTCTACGCCGAAGAAGAAAAGACGCTCGCCCGCGTCGCCACTTTCCTGTCGGATCCGCAACGCTCGTTTGCCACGACACTGCTGCGGATGATGACCACCAACCACCTCGGCACGGCGGACAAACCTCGGGTCCATCCCGTCGTGGCCTCGGCGGCTCGCGAGGTGCTTAACAAATCAGAGAACGAGCGCTCAGGCGTTCTCTCGACCGCCATGTCGTTTCTCGGTCTCTATCGTGATCCGACCGTGGCCGCGGCAACATCGGCCTGCGACTGGCGCATTGCCGACCTCATGGATGCGGAACGACCGATGTCGCTCTATCTAGTGGTGCCGCCATCGGATATCTCGCGCACCAAGCCACTGGTGCGACTGGTGCTCAATCAGATCGGCAGGCGACTGACGGAGCGGCTGGAAGGTGACCCGAAGAAGAGCCGCAAGTACCAACTGCTAATGATGCTGGACGAATTTCCGGCTCTTGGCCGCCTCGACTTCTTCGAGACCGCGCTCGCCTTCATGGCGGGTTACGGCATCCGCGCCTATCTGATCGCGCAATCCTTGAACCAGATCTCCAAAGCCTATGGCGAGAACAACGCCATTCTCGACAATTGCCATGTGCGCATTGCCTTTTCCTCCAACGACGAGCGCACGGCCAAACGCATCTCGGATGCGCTCGGTACGGCGACGGAACTCAGGTCCATGCGCAACTACGCCGGCCACCGGCTGGCGCCCTGGCTCTCGCACGTCATGGTCAGTCGCCAGGAGACCGCTCGCCCGCTGCTGACGCCTGGCGAGGTGCTGCAGTTGCCGCAAGCTGACGAATTAATCCTTGTTTCGGGGTTGCCGCCGATCCGCGCCCAGAAGTTGCGTTATTATCAGGATCCGAATTTCACCGAACGGGTGCTGCCGGCGCCGGTGTTGCGCGACGGTCTGTACGCGGACTGTCCTGCGTCGCGCCCCGACGATTGGAGCGGACTAGTCCGCAGTGTTGACCGCCGTCTCGCTGCCGATGACGAAAACGCCGGCGAGGCAATCGAAGAAGAGGGCGGCGTGCAACAGCAGCGTCATCCAGGCCTGCCTGAAGAACACGTCGTCGTCTCTCAGGAGCCTGATCAAGACGACCTCTTCAATCTGGCGGACGATGACGCCGAGGCACTCGCAGACAAGCGCGTCATGGACCGGGTTTCCACCGCAGCCAGCGCCTACGGTATCAACGAGGGAAGGGGCGACGACAAGGACATCATCCCCGGCTTCTAAGCGCTTTCGCAGCTCAGGCGTAGCTCAGCGTAGATAACGCCCATAAGCGATTTTGCGGATCTCGACGATGTTCGTTGCCGCCGCCGGCGCATCAGGCCGGCCAGTCGGAACGAGCCCCATGAAGCCGCATCGCATTCGCCACCAGTTTCTGCTCGAACCCGCGTTAAGCGCGAAGCTGGAAACCCTCAGTAGCAACCCGTCGACCACAAAATCGGCGATCGTCGCGAAAGCGGTCGAGGCCTTCATCGAACGGCGTGGTGAAAACGAGCTCGACCAGCGCTACGGCAAGCGGCTGGACCGTCTTTCCCGCGATCTCGACCATGTCAGGCGCGACGCCGAAATAACTCTGGAGAGCCTGGCGCTCTTAATCCGCTTTTCAATCACGCTTCATGCGCACACGCCAATTCCGGATCGGGCGACACAGGCGATCGCCCAAGAGCGCTTTGACAAATTCGTCGAGCAGGTCGGTCGCCAGATAGCCTCCGGGAAGCGCTCGCTTGGTTACGGCAATGGCAACGGAGGCGAAGGATGAACTCTCATCCCGCAGCGGACCACCGCCGCCGAGCCATGCTGCGCACAGCCATGGGCGCCGCGATCACCGAGGCCCTTGCCGATCCGACCGTCATCGAGGTGATGGTCAACCCCGACGGCGCGCTGAGGCTCGACCGGTTGGGAGAAGGCCGGGTCGATACAGGCGTGCATATGCATCCTGCCGAGGCGGAACGCATCATCCGGCTCGTCGCCTCCCATGTACGCGCCGAGGCGCATGCAGATAGTCCGATTGTCAGTGCCGAATTGCCATCAGGCGAGCGCTTCGAGGGTCTGCTACCGCCGGTCGTGCTGGCGCCATGCTTCGCCATCCGCAAACCGGCGGCAAAACTCTACACGCTGGCCAACTACGTCGCCGATCGCGTCATGCTCCCGCTGCAGGCTGATGCCCTGAGGAAGGCAGTGCGCGAGCGGCGCAACATCCTGGTCGCCGGCGGCACATCGTCGGGCAAAACGACACTTACCAATGCTCTACTGGCAGAAGTCGCCGAATGCGATGAGCGGGTGATCCTGATTGAGGACACCCGCGAGCTGCAATGCGCGGCCAAGGACTGCGTTGCCATGAGGACGAGGCGGGGCTCCATCACACTCGCCGATCTCGTACGCTCGACCTTACGGCTGAGGCCCGACCGCATCATCGTCGGCGAAGTCAGAGGCGCGGAAGCGCTCGATTTGCTGAAGGCATGGAACACCGGACATCCCGGCGGCATTGCCACGGTTCACGCCAATTCGGCACGCTCCGCACTCTATCGTATTGAGCAGCTCGCCCAGGAAGCCGTTGTCACCGTTCCCCGCCGGCTGATCGCCGATGCCGTCGACTTGGTCATCTTTATTGCCGGAAGAGGACCCGCGCGCCGCGTTGACGCGATCGCCGAGGTCACGGGTCTCGACGGCAGCGGCGATTACGCCGTCACCCCGCTCACACTTCCGCAACTCCAGCAGCTCTGAAAGGTCACCTCATGCGCAAGAAGCTTCGCTTTCTTTCGTTCGCCGCCGTCGCGCTTCTTCTCACGGCCCAGGCCCACGCTGCCGGCTCCGGCATGCCGTGGGAACAGCCGCTGCAGCAGATTCTGGAATCGGTGCAGGGGCCGGTCGCCAAGATCCTCGCGGTGATCATCATCATCACCACCGGTCTGACCCTTGCCTTCGGCGACACGGCGGGCGGTTTCCGCCGGCTGATCCAGATCGTCTTCGGCCTGTCGATCGCCTTCGCGGCCTCGAGCTTCTTTCTTTCCTTCTTCTCCTTTGGCGGCGGGGCAGTCGTCTGATGAGCACCGAAGAGCAGCATATCGAAGGCTTCGAGGTTCTGGTCCATCGGGCGCTCACCGAGCCGATCCTGCTCGGCGGCGCGCCGCGGGCGGTGGCGATCCTCAATGGCACGGTGGCCGCGGCCATCGGCCTAGGCCTGCAGCAGTGGATTGCCGGTCTGATCCTCTGGATCGCCGGCCACACGCTCGCGGTCTTTGCCGCACGGCGTGATCCGGATTTTGCCAGCGTGCTTGTCCGTCATCTTCGTCAAAAGGGCTGGCTTGCATGCTGAAGCTTTCCGAATACCGCGGCAAAGCCGACCGGCTTGCCGACCATCTGCCCTGGGCAGCACTCGTCGCGCCCGGCATCGTGCTCAACAAGGATGGCAGCTTCCAACGGACATTGCGGTTTCGTGGCCCCGACCTTGAAAGCGCGACGGAGGCCGAACTCATCGGCATATGCGCGCGGGCAAACAATGCGCTGAGAAGGCTCGGCTCTGGCTGGGCATTATTCTTCGAGGCCGAGCGCATCGAAGCGCTGGGCTATGCGAGCTCGGCCCTTCCCGATGCTGCCTCATGGCTGATCGATGAGGAACGGCGCGCGGCCTTCGAGGGCAAGGTCGCGCATTTCGAGAGCATCTATCATCTGACCTTGGTCTTCATGCCTGGGCCCGATGGCCAAGCGCGCGCGGAAAGTGCTCTCGTCGACTCGCATGACTTGGGAGGGGAAAGAGACTGGCGCCAGGAGCTTGCCCGGTTCCGAGACGAGACTGACCGCGTTCTCGATCTTCTTTCGGGCTTCGTGCCCGAGGTGCGCGCGCTCGACGATGCCGACACCCTGACGTACCTGCACGGCACGATCTCGACACGCCGTCATCCGGTCGCCGTGCCGGAAACGCCAATGTATCTCGACGGCGTCCTGGTTGACGCGCCGCTGACCGGCGGCCTAGAGCCGATGCTGGGCGAGCAGCATCTGCGCACGCTCACAGTTCTCGGCTTTCCGAACGTCACCCGGCCAGGAATCCTTGATGCGCTCAATAACCAGGATTTCGCCTATCGCTGGGTGACGCGCTTCATTCCACTCGACAAGGCGGAAGCCACGAAGACGCTGACTCGGCTCCGGCGGCAGTGGTTTGCCAAGCGCAAATCGATCGCGGCTATTCTGCGCGAGGTGGTGACCAACGAACCGGTGCCTCTCGTCGACAGCGACGCCGACAACAAGGCGCTCGATGCCGATGCAGCACTGCAGGCATTGGGCGGCGATCATGTCGGCTTCGGCTATCTCACCACAACGGTGACGGTGTGGGATCAGAACCGTAAAGCCGCCGCGGAAAAGCTTCGCGCCGTCGAGCGGATCGTCAACGGGCTCGGCTTCACCACCATTCGCGAAAGCATCAATGCCGTCGAAGCGTGGCTTGGTTCATTGCCGGGTCATGTCTACGCCAACGTTCGCCAGCCGCTCGTTCACACGCTTAACCTTGCCCATCTCGTGCCGCTGTCGTCCGTGTGGGCAGGTCCAGCGGAGAACGAGCACCTTGCCGAGGTCACCGGCGATCACGCTCCGCCGCTTCTTTTCGCCGAAACCAGCGGCTCGACGCCGTTTCGGCTTTCGACCCATATCGGCGATGTCGGCCACATGCTGATTGTCGGGCCGACCGGTGCCGGCAAGTCGGTTCTGCTTGCCCTGATCGCTTTGCAGTTCCGGCGCTACGCTGGCGCGCAAATCTATGTCTTCGACAAAGGCAATTCGGCCCGCGCCGCCGCGCTTGCCATGGGCGGCGACCACCATGCGTTGGGTGCGAATGGTGCGCTTGGTTTCCAGCCGCTGCGCCACATCGACGACCCGGCCACACAGAGCTGGGCGGCCGAATGGATCGCCGGCCTCATTGCCCACGAGAATGTCACCGTCACCCCGGAGGTGAAGGAGGCAATCTGGTCGGCGCTCACCAGCCTCGCCACCGCGCCGGCGCAGGAACGCACGCTGACTGGCCTGTCGGTCCTGCTTCAGTCCAATGCGCTCAAATCGGCATTGATGCCCTACACGCTCGACGGACCATTCGGCCGACTGCTCGATGCCGATGACGACCGGCTGGCCATCTCGGATGTGCAGTGTTTCGAAACCCAGGAGCTGATGCACAGCCAAGGCGCTGTGCTGCCTGTGCTCACCTATCTGTTCCATCGTCTTGAGGACCGGTTTGACGGGCGGCCGACGCTGCTCATGCTCGACGAGGCCTGGGTCTATCTCGACAACCCGCTCTTTGCCGCCCGCATCCGCGAATGGCTTAAGGTGCTGCGTAAGAAAAACGTCTCCGTCATCTTCGCGACGCAGTCGCTTGCCGACATCGCCGGCTCTTCTATCGCACCCGCAATCATCGAGAGCTGCCCGCAGCGCATTTTTCTCCCCAATGATCGTGCGGTGGAGCCGCAGGCACGGGCAGCCTATGAGCGCTTCGGTCTTAATGAGCGACAGATCGAATTGGTCGCCCGCGCCACGCCGAAGCGCCACTACTATCTGCAGTCGCGCCGCGGCAATCGCCTCTTCGAGCTCGGGCTAGGCCCGATCGCTCTTGCGCTTTGCGGCGCCTCCGACCCGGCCGCGCAGACCCTGATCGACAATATTCTTTCCGAAGAAGGGCAGGGCAGCTTTGCCGCCCGTTTCTTCAGTGCGCGCGGCCTGGATTGGGCTGCCGAGCTTCTCCAGCAATTTCCTCAACCTAACAAGGAGCAATCGTCATGATCGGACGCCGCCTTTTTACTAGCCTGGTCACCGTTTCCCTGATTGCCAAACCGATGGCTGACTACGTCCAGCCGGCCTATGCGCTCATCGTGTTTGACCCGTCCAACTATACGCAGAATGTGCTGTCGGCAGCACGCGCATTGGAGCAGATCAACAACCAAATCCAGTCGCTTCAGAACCAGGCGACCATGCTGCAGAACATGGCGCGCAACCTTCAGCGCCTGGATTTCTCTTCCGTGGGCCAGCTTACCGGCTCGCTCCAACGGATTGACGGTCTGATGACCCAGGCGAGCGGCCTGAGCTTCGATCTCGACAAGCTGCAGGACCAGTGGCGCCAGCAATATCCGGAAAGCTACGACGCCACCATCAAGGTCAGCGATGTGGCGAGCGCCGCGCGCGAGCGCTGGCAGAGCGCCATGCAGGCGTTCCGCCAGACCATGAGCGCGCAGTCGCAGATCGTCGAGAACGTGCAGGCCGATGGCGACCTGCTTACCGATCTCGTCAATCGCAGTCAGGGCGCGGCAGGTGCCCTCGAGGCAAGCCAGGCTACCAATCAGCTGATCGCGCTTTCGACCAAGCAGCAGATGCAGATCCAGACGCTGCTTGCGACCCAGTTCCGGGCCGAAGCCGAGGATGCGGCGCGCAAAGCGCAGTCTGAGGAAGCCGCTCGCGAGACGACGAAGCGTTTCCTGGGCACCGGCACGGCTTATCCCGGCAACTGAGCGGCAGTTCTTCAAGACAACGAGGAAGGCGGCGACATGAACGACCTCGGAGTCATCGATCGCTTCATGGAGACCTTTACCCGCTACATTGACAGTGGGTTCGGTCTGCTTTCGGGCGACGTCGCCTTTCTCACCACCATTCTGATCGGCATTGACATCACGCTCGCGGGCTTGGTCTGGGCGTTCGGCGGCGAGCCCAACATTCTCGGCCGGCTTGTTCGCAAAGTGCTCTATGTCGGCGCCTTCGCCTTCGTCCTGAACAATTTCAAGAACCTCGCCGACATAATTTGCCGCTCCTTTGCCGGTCTCGGCATCAACGCATCGGCCGGCAACCTGTCCGCCGACAGTCTCCTGCGGCCAGGCCGCATTGCCGCGGCCGGCTTCGAGGGCGCCTGGCCGCTCCTCAATCAAGCGAGCCAGCTAGTAGGCTTCCCCGAGATCTTCGGTAACGCGCTCACCATCTTCGTGCTGCTTCTGGCCTGGTTCCTGGTCCTCATCGCCTTCTTCATTCTTTCCATCCAGCTCTTCATCACCATCCTCGAGTTCAAGCTCACCACGCTGGCCGGCTTCGTCCTGGTGCCCTTCGCGCTCTGGAACCGTTCGGCGTTTCTGGCCGAGCGCGTGCTCGGCAATGTGATTTCGTCGGGCATCAAGGTGATGGTGCTTGCCGTCATCGTCGGCATCGGCTCCACGCTCTTTGGCGAGTTCGCTTCCGCCCTGCAGGGCCAGGAGCCGGACCTGGCGGCGGCCATGTCTCAGGTGCTGGGTGCGCTGGCGCTGCTTGGGCTCGGCATTTTCGGCCCCGGGATTGCCTCGGGTCTCGTTTCCGGCGCGCCGCAGCTTGGCGCCGGCGCGGCACTTGGAACAACGGCGGCCGCAGCTGGATCAACGCTCGTTGCCGGAGGCGCTGCGTTTGCCGGCGCGCGCATGGCAACAGGCGGCGGCCTCGCCGCAGTCCGTGCCGGCGCCGCCATGGGGTCCGCTGCCACCGTCGCCTGGCAAACGGGGCGCGCGACATCGCCCGAGTCCGGGCTGTCCGGGGTAGCTGCTGGGCTGCAGGGGGTTGCGAGTGCCGCTAGCGGCGCCGCGATGCGGGGAATGCGATCCGCAGCAGAACCATTCCGCCGTAGTGCCGACGCCGGTCGCGATGCCGGCTGGATGACCGGCGGCATGCCGACCAGCTCGATGAGCGGAAGCTCTCCAGTTGTAGCTCCCGCGGCCGCGCCTGCCTGGGCAAGGCGTCTGCGTTCCGAACAGACCGCACGCGCCCATCGCAATGCTGCCACGCAGGCGGTGCGCGATGGAGATCGGGGCGGAAGCGGCGCCAATCCCTCCCTCAATGACAAGGAAGACTAGATGCTCTTCAAGCGACCCGTTCAGCGTTATGGAAAGACGCCCGAACCCGTAACACCCTACCAGAAGGCCAGCCAACTCTGGGATGAGCGCATCGGCACGGCGCGCGTCCAGGCCAAGAACTGGCGCTTCATGGCCTTTGGCTGCCTGGCTCTGACGACGGGGCTTTCCGGTGGGCTTCTGTGGCAGTCGATGCAGGGCCGCGTCGTGCCTTATGTCGTCGAGGTCGACCGCTTTGGCGAGGCGCACGCGGTCGGGCCGGCAGTCCAAAACTACCAGCCCGACGATGCCCAGATCGCCTGGCATCTCAGCCGCTTCATCCAGAATGTTCGTTCGGTTTCCACCGATGCGGTTCTGGTGCGGCAGAATTGGCTGTCGGCCTACGACTTTGCCACCGACCGAGCGGCGCTCTTCCTCAACGAATATGCCAAGGCGAACGACCCTTTCGGCCAAATCGGCACGCGCAGCGTGTCAGTACAGGTGACCAGCGTGGTCAGGGCTTCCGACAGCTCGTTCCAGGTCAAATGGACCGAGCAGGTGTTCGAGCGCGGCAGCCTCGCCAGCACGACGCGCTGGATCGGGATCCTCACCATCCTCATCCGCCCGCCTAGGACAACCGAGCAGCTGCGCAAGAACCCGCTCGGCGTCTTCATCAACGCCATCGACTGGTCGCGCGAGCTCGACAGCGCCGCGCCAACCCCCGTTTCCCCTAAGGAGCCCGCCGATGACAAATAGAGCCCCATTGCTTCGTGCTGCCTTGATCCTGTCGGCGTCTGTTGCGGTTCTTTCGGCCTGTGCCTCGAAGCCAGTGCCGCCGCCTCAGATTTCCTATGACCACGAGGACTTCAAACCAGCCGCGATCGAGAAGGCGCCGGAGAAGCCGGTCAAGGTCGTGGAAGTGCCGAAACCGTTACCGTTGCCTGGTCAGTTGATGCCCGCACCCGGCAAGCCCGCCCCAGATAAGCGCTCGCCGGAAGAACAGGTCGCCGATGCCAACAAGGCGGCGACGCAACAACCCACCAAGTTTGGCTATGTCAATGCGGTGCAGGTTTACCCCTTTGCCGACGGCGCGCTCTACCAGCTCTACGCCGCGCCGGAGCGCGTCACCGATATCTCATTGCAGCGGGGCGAGAAGCTGACCTCGGTCTCAGCCGGCGATACGGTCCGTTGGGTGATCGGTGACACCGTTAGTGGCTCAGGCGATGACCAGCGCACTCATGTGCTGGTGAAGCCATTCGCGCCGGGGCTTGCCACCAATCTGGTCATCACGACGGACAGGCGATCCTATCACCTGCAGCTTCAAAGCACTGAGAAAACTGCCATGGCGGCGCTCTCCTGGATTTACAGCGAAGACCAACTCGTGGCGCTTCGGCGGCGCAACGCTCAGGCAGAGGCTGAAATGCCCGCGGCCTCGAACGTAGCACTCGAAAACATCCGCTTCCGCTATTCGATCACCGGCGACACGCCGCCGTGGAGACCGACGCGCGCCTTCGATGATGGCAGCAAGGTCTACATAGAGTTCCCGAAGCGCATTGATCAGGGCGAGGCGCCACCGCTCTTCATCGTCGGTGCTGACGGGGACAACCAGCTCGTCAACTATCGGATGCACGGCAACTACTACATCGTCGAGCGCCTCTTTGCCGCGGCTGAACTCCGTCTCGGCGCCAAGCAGCAGCAGGTGGTGCGCATCACCAGGACCGACGGACGGCAACTGCCGCGGCGGATATCGCTCTTTTCGCGTTTTGGCAGGTGAGGGGAGGCTCATGACCGACACGTCCCGCCCCAATGTTCCGCCCAAACTCGATCCCGAACAGCTGCAGCTGCGGGCCTCACCGCGCCGGGCCGTGCGCTTCAAGCGCGGCATAATCGTCGCGATCGCAGCTGTTGGCTCCGCCACCATCTTTGGCGTCACGATGATGGCGCTGCAGGGGCCGGCACTGCGCCTGAAGCAGCAGGCTGAAGAGCTTTACAGCACCGACCGCAACCCGACCGCCGAGGGACTTGAATCGCTGCCCAAGGACTATTCCGGGAGCAAGCCGAAGGCTCCGGTGCTTGGACCGCCGCTGCCCGGGGATCTCGGCCGTCCTATTCTCGAGCACCAGCGCCAGCTTGGCATCGCACCTGGGCAAGACGTTTCCGCCGAGGCGCAGCGGCTTGCACAACAAGCGATTGAGGCGCGCGAGTCGCAAGTCCTCTTCCGCATCGAAAACCGGCCCCAGCAGACGGAAGCTTTTGGCAATGGGCAGGGCGGACGTTCGCCTTTCGAGACGGCGTCTCCGCAGCCAGATACCGAAGGCCAGCGAGCTTCCGTCGCGCCGGCCGAGGGCGACCAGAACAATCAACAGCGCAAGCTCGATTTCATCGATCAACGGAACACCGGCGGGATCTACAACCCGCATGCACTGCAGACGCCGGCTTCGCCCTATCAGATCATGGCCGGTAGCGTGATCGCTGCAAGCCTGATCACCGGCATCAATTCCGATCTGCCCGGCCTTGTCGTCGCCCAGATCACCGAGAATGTGCACGACAGCGTCACCGGCAGCATCCTGCTCATCCCGCAGGGCTCACGGCTGATCGGCACCTACGACAGCGTTGTAGCCTTTGGGCAAAGGCGCGCTCTGTTGGTGTGGCAACGCATCGTGATGCCGGACGGCTCCTCTACCGAAATCGACAATCTGCCCGTGACCGACGCGGCCGGCTATGCCGGGCTCGAGGACAAGGTGGATTTCCATACTTGGCAGTTGATCAAGGGCGTCGCGGTAGCCACATTGCTGGGGGTTGGTACCGAGTTGAGCTTTGGGGAAAATGAAAGCGACTTGGTCAAGGCAATTCGTGAATCCACCCAGCAGAACGTCAGTCAAGCGGGCCAACGGATCACTGAAAAGAACCTGAACGTCCAACCCACGATCACCGTGCGCCCTGGTTGGCCGTTGCGCGTCATCGTGCACAAGGACCTCGTGTTGCGGCCATACACGGGGTGAACAGGAGGACTTCATGGCTAACCTGAAACTCGGAAAACTTCCGGACCGGACACCTTCGAAGATCACCATCACCGTTGGCGCCGACTTGAGCCAAGCACTCAACGACTATGCCGCACTTTACCGTGAGACCTATGGCGAGTCCGAAACGGTGGCGGAACTGATCCCCTTTATGCTGGTCGGGTTCCTGGAAGGCGACCGGGCGTTTGCCAAGGCCAGAAAGGAAGGTCTGCCGGGCGCCGGCGCGTCGGAGAAACCACGAAGGCAATCATCTTCCACACTGGACAACGGTTAGCGCTTGGTGTCGTTTTGGAGCACGCTAGGTTCTTGATCCTGACCGCGTTGCCGCCGGTCCGTACTCCACCAGTTCGAGTGCCTCCTCCTTTGTGCAGGAATTCGCCTGAGCGAGTTCGAGCGCCTCTTCAAGGAAGCGATGATTGCGCTCCTGTACATCGAGGTGAGCCGGCGTCGGAAAGCACGCGACAATCCATTGCCACACGCGGTGTTGAAACGAGCCTGAAGGCATGTCTAATTCCCAGCGGCTACCTTGAGAAGACACTGAGTCTGAGGGAGATTCAAGTTTCAGGGGAACAACTAAGCCTGCTAGACAATAAGTGCATAAAAGCCGTGGCTTTATCTTGCGGCCGGCCTCGTTCTCTTCGGACAAAAATCGATCTTGTCACGATGCCGCCAGACCGGATGCTGAATGACAGCTTCTCGCCAACAGTAATTGAATAGCGGACCAGACCGCTCCCGGCCCCGACAAGTTGTTGAGTTCTCGACCAGCGGTCATTCTCGATGGTACCGTGGCGAAAGGTCGATCGCACATTGTTGCGTGGCGCAATGATTTTATATAGGTTGGTATATGAAGGTTGCCGATATGTGAGCCTATATAGCGTTAAATTGATATAGTAACGTATATTGACACCCGTCATATATGAGCCTATATCAGGCTAGCTCATACAGAAATCGTATACGCCATGAAGATCAGAACAGCTCGCGACATTGGAATCCTGATCAAGGAGGCCCGCACCCGGCGCGGCCTGTCACAGGCTGCCTTGGCCAAAATGATCACCACGACGCAGACGTGGGTGTCGTGGATCGAGAACGGCAAGCCCAGCGCCGAGATCGGCAACGTGCTGCTGGCGCTGACCACGCTTGGTGTGGAGATGGACTTTCAGATCCCGCCGGCGCCGACGTCGGCTGATCATCATCATAATGCCGATGAACGGCATGTCGACGATGACGACGACGAGATTCCCTACAAGCTCTAGATGACGATGATCATGATGAACCCGATCGACACCCTCGACGTCTATATCGCTGGCAGACCGGTTGGGGGGCTCCACCACCTGCAGGGCGGCAAGCTTTCGTTCTCCTATCACGAGGCATGGATGGAAGGCCCGGTGGCGATCCCGCTCTCCCTGTCCATGCCGACGATCACCAGGACCTACGAGGGCAAGGTCGTCGAGGCATTCCTCTGGGGCCTACTGCCGGATAATGAGCAGACCCTCGCCAGATGGGCGCAGAGGTTCCAGGTCTCCGCCCGAAACCCGTTTGCCCTGCTCAAGAATGTCGGCCGCGACTGCGCCGGCGCCGTCCAGTTCCTTTCGCGTGGCGACCAGATTTCCCGCGGCGAGAACGTGGAGTTGCTCACCGAGGCGCAGATCGGCGACCGCCTGCGCGATCTGCGCAAAGATGGTGCAGCGACCCGGCGAATCGGCGATCCTGGTCAGTTCAGTCTCGCTGGTGCGCAGGCAAAGACGGCGTTCCATTTCGATAAGGGCAGCAATCGCTGGGGGATCCCTCTAGGCGACACGCCCACGACACACATCTTCAAGCCGCCTTTGCCGCACTTGCACGGGCATACCGAGAACGAGCATTTCTGCCTGCAGCTTGCATCCAAGCTCGGCATGGACGCTGCACATAGCCAGGTTCTCGACTTCGCAGGCGAAAAGGCAATCGTTATCGAGCGCTACGACCGCCGCAACAACGAGGGCAAGACCATCCGCATCCATCAGGAGGACATGTGCCAGGCCCTGTCGGTGATGCCGACGCTCAAGTACGAGAACCAGGGTGGGCCAGGTATCACGACGATCTCCAGAAAGGTGCTGTCGGCCTCCCTCGACCCCGTCCAAGACCGTCAGATCTTCATGGCCGCGAACGTTTTCAACTGGATCATCGCCGGCACGGACGCGCATGCAAAGAACTACTCGATGCTGCTCGGAGCCCAGGGCGAGGCCCGCCTAGCTCCGCTCTACGACATCTCCTCCATTCTGCCGCACCTCGGGGGAGAGATCCAATCTGAGATGCGCGACCTTAAACTGGCGATGAAGATCGACAGAGTCTATCCCATCGAGGAGATCATGCCGCGCCACTGGGGGCGCTGTGCGTCCTCAGCAAAGGTTGGCGGCGAGTACACGATGCGGACGATCCGCCATCAGCTCGCAGTGATACCGGACATGTCATCGGAATGCGCGCAAGAGCTTCGCCAGGAGGGGATCATCCATGAGATCGTTGCTCGCCTCGTCGACGCGATCACGACGCGCATCAAGGGCTTGTCCCGGATCTATGGAGAGGAAGGTTGTGGAGGTTAAAGTCGGGCGGGGATAGCAGATCCACGGACTAATGCCGGCGAAACGGACGGACCGCACACTGCCCACGGGATTCTCGCTCTAATAGCGCGCGGCCCCGGGCCGGGTAGATGGCCGGTTTCGGAACCGGCCATCGGCAGCTTGAATGACGGAAATGGGGTCGGCTGCAGAACGGCAGCTTCCCGCCGAACGCGGTCAACTTTCTCTCCGGAAAATCTGACAATGCGGGCCTACGATTTGGCGTCGAGTTGTGGCGTTTTTCGACGGTCAGTATGATTTCCGGCGGTTGGAGATTTGTATCGGCGTTTGATGAACGGCCGCTGTTGGTTTCAAAGTGGATGGTCGCGTTGGTGTGTGGACAGCAGGCTTGCGGCGTTCCTCGATTGAGATCACCCGCAGGTTTTTGCTCTTGAGTTCATCCAGATAATCGGCCCACCACTGCATCATCTCGACGCGCTCGTCCCAGTGCTCTGCCCGGGCGTAGGCGCGCCGAACGTCGTTGTTCTCAATGTGGGCCAGCTGCCGCTCTATCGCGTCCGGATGCCACTTGCCGCATTCGTTCAGCAGAGTTGATGCCGTTGCTCGAAAACCATGCGCGGTAGCTTCTTCCTTGCTGTAACCCATACGACGCAGTGCGGCGTTAAGGGTATTGTCGGAAATCGGACGCGAAGCCGATCGAACACTAGGAAACAGCAGCGATCCATCACCAGAGATTTCTCTCAGTGAAGTCAGGACGCTGATCGCTTGCTTTGATAGGGGTATGCGGTGCGGCCGTCGCATTTTCATGCGTGCTTCAGGGATCGTCCACACCGAGCTTTCAAAATCGAACTCTTCCCATTCAGCGGCGCGAAGCTCGCCTGGGCGGGGAAACAGCAGCGCTATCAGCTTCAGACCGGCTCGCGTTGTAGGCTGTCCGTCAAATGCATGGATCGCCCTCAGCAAACCGCCCAAGGCCTTCGGATCGGTAATCGCGGCGCGAGACGTTACCTTCGGAGTGATGAGTGCGCCTCTGAGGGCGAAGGTCGGATCTGTCTCGGCGCGTGCGGTCGCGATCGCGTATCGAAACACGCTGCCGATGGTGGAGCGCAGTCGCCTGGCCGACTCATATCGACCGCGAACCTCCACGCGACGGAGGGCGGTAAGGATGCTGGCCGGCTCGATCTCCCGAATGCACTTGTCGCCGATTATCGGATAGGCAAAGTCGAGCAGCCATTTGACCTTGCTGATCGTCCGGTCGGCACGTCCCTCCTTCTTCAGCTTGTCAACATATTCGTCCGCGATTGAGCGAAAGGAGTCCTTTGCCGAATCGGCCTTCCGCAAGCTGCGTTCCTTTCCAGGGTCGACGCCAGCTAGCAGGAGCCTTTTAGCATCATCGCGCGCCTCCCGTGCCTCGGCGAGAGAGATAAGGGGATAGCTGCCCAGCGCGAGCAGTTTCTGCTTGCCGTCAAAGCGGTAGGCGAGCCGCCAGAGGCGAGAGCCCGTGGGCTGTACCCATAGCTGCAGCCCGCCCCCGTCAGACAATTTCGCGAGTTTGGAAGCAGGGCGGGCGTTTCGACATTTCACGTCGGATAGGGCCATTCGTCAGGTCTCCCTTGGCTGTTTCGATACCATCAGGATGTCGAATACCAACGGAAATACCATCCCCCCGCCTCGTTGGATCAAATGCGCCCGAAGCGCTCTCTGTCACGCCTAATTGCGCAATGCGACAGCAAAAGATCAATAATTCCAGTCGCTTGCAGAAGCTGCAGCGTAGACGGTTCGGCTAAACGGAGTGTCGGGAGAAGAGGGGATGGTGCCCAGAGGCGGATTCGAACCACCGACACGCGGATTTTCAGTCCGCTGCTCTACCAACTGAGCTATCTGGGCCTGTTCCGGCAAACGAAAACTCGCGGACCGGATTTCATGAAGGCGCCGTGGACGCCCCTTGAAAGCGCGTGGGTTATAGCACGGGAATCCGGCCTGTCCAGCGCCCAGATAGCGAATTCCGGCAGGAAAAGAGATGCCACGCCGCAGGCGCTTTTCCAGGCGGCTTCCTGCGCCAGAATGGCGCGGGGCCCACCCTTTCGGCGTCCCGGCTGACGCCGCCGTGCCGCGCTGGAGCGATCCGCCTTTAGCCGGCGATCAAGCGCGGCAATGCATTCTGCGTCACCGTGGAAGCGCCGCCGGTCGGCGCGGATTACTTGGCGCCAGCCAGGCCCTTGCGAAAATCGGAGGGCGTCATGCCGGCGAGCTTGCGGAA
This sequence comes from Mesorhizobium sp. M0152, assembly GCF_040322415.1. Lineage (NCBI taxonomy): Bacteria > Pseudomonadati > Pseudomonadota > Alphaproteobacteria > Hyphomicrobiales > Phyllobacteriaceae > Mesorhizobium > Mesorhizobium sp. M0152. The sequence goes on along the minus strand of NZ_JAMYTH010000011.1, from coordinate 50,058 downwards.
CGATTTGTTGAAGGCGCTGAGCGAGCCGAAGCCCGAATCCATGGCGACGCGCAGCACATTGGCGTCCTGGTGCATCAAAAGCGCCTGCGCGTAGCTCAGCCGCAAGAGGTTGACATATTCGTTGAGCGTCATGCCGGTCGATTTCTTGAACAGGCTCATGGCGTATTTGGGATGGATATCAGCCGCCGCAGCTATGTTCATGCAATCGATCTCGTAGAGAAAATTCTCGGCGATGAAATCGCACATACGCCCGACATTGCGTGACGATTGCTGGTCGAAGGGGCTGCCGGCCTCCTGCCCGGCCGTGGTTCCGGGCACCAGCCGGTATGGCTCGAACCGTATCCGTTCCAGCCGCAGCAGCAATTCGCTGACGGCGTGCTCGGTCCTGGCCGCGTCGCCCGAGCGGGCATAGCGGTTCCAGCGGGCGAAATTGTCGTTGTCGGACTGGTCGGTGGAGCTGGTCACCAGTGTCGCGCCGGTCATCAGCCGGTGGCGTATGTCCGCCGGCAGATGCAGCCGGAAGAAATGCACCAGCGGCAGATGCGCGCCGGCATAGACTGCATCATCCGTCAGATCGTCCATCTGGTGCGGCAGTCCGCCCCAGAACAGGCACATCTCGCCGGCCGAAAGCCAGATCTCGTGCTCGTTCATGCGGTAATGCACGCTGCCGCTGACGATGAAATTGACCTCGACCTGGGCATGCCAATGCGGCTTGAGCATCACCAACGGGTGGTTGTGGAACATTTGCAGCGCCAACGGGAAGCCCTCGACGCTGCTGGCACCGGGTTGGTAAAACGGCCGTTCCGTCATCTTACTTTCCGCCAATTCCTTATTCCCTTTGTCGGCGACAAGCCGTCCGCGCTGCATAGTCTAGCCAGGCTCGCAGAGAGAGCAAATGAAATGGGAGGATTTCAATGCGCATCACACTGACCTGCGCCGCGCTGGCGCTTGCCTTGGGCTCAGCCCCGGCCTTCGCGCAATCCGGCGAAATCACGATCTGGAGCTGGAACATCGCTGCTTCATCGCTGAAGGCGACCATTGCCGGCTTCAACAAGCTGCATCCCGACATCAAGGTCACGGTCCAGGATCTCGGCAACCAGCCGACCTATGACAAGTCGATCGCCGGCTGCGCCGCCGGCGGCGTCGGCCTGCCCGACATCGTCACCATCGAGAACGGCGAGGCAGAGAACTACTGGAGCCAGTTCCCCGACTGCTTCGTCGACCTGCATACGCTGGGCTACACCGCCGAGGACCAGGCGAAATTCCCCGATTTCAAACGTACCGAGCTCGAAGTCGGCGACAAGGCCTATTCGATGCCGTGGGATTCCGGTCCGGTCGCGGCCTTCTACCGCCGCGACTTCTACGAGAAGGCCCGCGTCGATCCGGCGTCGATCAAGACCTGGGACGATTTCATCGCCGCCGGCAAGAAGATCCAGGCCGCCAATCCGGGCGTCTCGATGACAAACGCCGATTTCAACGGCGATACCGAATTCTTCCGCATGATCTCCAACGAGCAGGGCTGTTCCTATTTTGCCGAGGATGGCCAGTCCATCACGGTGAACCAGCCCAAATGCGTCGACGCCATGACCAAGCTCAAGGAGATGAAGGACGCCGGCATCATCTCCTCGGCGGACTGGGGCACCAAGATCACCAACAACACGGCGGGCACCGTCGCCACCCAGGTCTATGGCGGCTGGTACGAAGGCACCATTCGCACCGAATCGGCCGGTGAAAACGGCAAGTGGGGCGTGTATTTGATGCCGAGCCTCACCGCCGACGGCCCGCGCGCCGCCAATCTCGGTGGCTCTTCACTGGCCATCACATCGGCCTCGAAGAACAAGGAAGCGGCCTACGAGTACCTGAAATACACGCTCGGGACCAACGAGGGCCAGATAACGATGCTCAGGGAATTCGGCCTCGTACCCTCGCTGGTGTCGGCGCTGAACGATCCCTTCGTCTCGCAAGGCCTGCCCTACTGGGGTGGCCAGGCGGTGTGGAAGGATATTCTCGGCACCTTGCCCAAGGTCGTCCCCAGCCGTGGCACGCAGTTCCAGAGCGATGCCGAGATCATCGTCCGTGCGGTGCAGACCAAGTACCTGGCCGGCGGTTATGCCGATGCCAAGGCAGCGCTCGACGATGCCGCCAGCCAGATCGCCGCGGCGACTGGATTGCCGGTCAAGTCGTAACCTCCCGAGCCGGGTCCGGGACCGACACGTGTGTCGCCCGGACCCGACCATGTCCCGCGAGTTTCTCCTCGCGGGGCGTGCGACGGCTTGCAATCCCGACAGATCGGTTCCCGCTGCCGCGGGAACCGCTTGAAACACCGGCAAGAGAAGGAGGAGCAAGATGCGCAACCGCAACGCCACGGCCTATCGCTTTCTCACGCCCTACCTCCTGATCTTCGCGATCTTCTGGGTGTGGCCGATCATCAGCTCGTTCCTGATTTCGTTCCAGGCGACGCGCACCGTGCCCTGGCGGTTCGCGCCCGGCTTCAACTGGGGCCGGCTGATCGGCGATCCGGCCTTCTTCAACGCGCTGAAGAACACGCTGCTCATCCTCGTCATCCAGGTTCCGGTGATGATCACGCTGGCCATGGTGATGGCGGTGCTTCTGAATTCGCCGCTGCTGAAGGCGAGGGGGCTCTACCGCTTCGCTTTCTTCGCCCCGGTCGTGGTCGGCGAGGTCGCCTATTCGGCGGTGTTCCGGCTGATGTTCAATCTCAATTTTGGCATCATCAACAAATTGCTGAACAGCGTCGGCCTGCCCAGCATCGACTGGTTCTCCAACGTCACGCCGGCAATGGCGCTGATCATGATCGCGGTTACCTGGCGCTGGGCCGGCTACAACGCCATCATCCTTCTGGCCGGCATGCAATCCATTCCCGAAGACGTCTACGAGGCGGCGACGCTGGACCGGGTCAGCAAGCTCAAGCAATTCTTCTTCATCACCTTGCCGCTGTTGAAGCCGGTCATCGTGTTCTGCATGGTGCTGTCGATCATCGGCACCATGCAGCTGTTCACCGAGCCGTTCCTGATCACCGAGCGCGGCGGACCGGGCGGCGGCACCGAGACGCTCGGCCTGCTGCTCTATCGCCAGGGCTTCCGGTCCCTGAATTTCGGCTATGCCTCGGCCGTCGCCTACACCATGGCCGGGCTGGCGATCGCGATCACGCTGGTGCAGCTGTGGCTGACGAGGGAAAAGCAATGAGCTCGCTCTCCGCCGCCAGGCTGAGGCGCAGCATCGCGCTGCATCTCTTCCTCACGCCGCTGGCGCTGATCTGGCTGTTTCCGCTGTGGATGATGGTGGTGTTCTCGACCATGCCCGACAACGGCATTTTCAGCCCCGGCATAGAGTTGCTGCCGCACGGCAACTTCGTGGATAATTTCAACAATCTGCAACGCGACACCAACTTCGTCGGCGCCATCGGCATCTCCGTCTCCGTGGCGGTGACCTACACCTTCCTGTCGGTGCTGCTGACCTCGATGGCGGGCTGGGCACTGGCTCGCTACCAGTTCTTCGGCAAGGGCGTGGTCGTCGCCATCATCCTCGGCACCATCACGCTGCCCTATGCGGTGGTGCTGATCCCGCAATTCATCATGGTGGCGCGCGACTTCAAGCTTGCCAACACCTGGGTGGCGCTGATCGTGCCGCCGCTGTTCAATTCGCTCGGCGTACTGTTCATGCGGCAGAGCTTCTCGATGATGCCGGACGATCTGTTCGACGCGGCGCGCGTCGAAGGCGTGAAGGAATGGCGCATCTTCGTCTTCGTCGCGCTGCCCCTGGCGCGGCCGATGCTGGCGGCACTCGCGATCATCCTGTTTCTCGCCTCCTGGAACAATTATCTGTGGCCGCTGCTGATCAACAGCCAGCCGGGCTCGATGACGGCGCCGGTGGCGCTCGGCACGCTGATCGGTCTCACCAAAGTGTCGTGGGGCGGCATCATGGCCGGTGCCGTGATGCTGACCGTGCCGATGCTCGTCGTCTTCGTGCTTTTGCAGCGTCATTTCATCGCCGGCATAGCCGCCGGCGCGGTCAAATAAAGGAGCAGCATGGCGACCGTCACGCTCAACAACGTCGTCAAGCGCTTCGGTGTCTTCGAAGTCGTCCATGGCGCCAACATAGACGTCAAGCACGGCGAGTTCGTCGTCTTCGTCGGCCCGTCCGGCTGCGGCAAGTCCACGCTGCTCAGGATGATCGCCGGGCTCGAGGACATCAGTGCCGGCGAGATCGCCATCGGCGGCAAGCTGGTCAACGATGTCGAGCCGGCCGACCGCGGCATCGCCATGGTGTTCCAGTCCTACGCGCTCTACCCGCATATGAGCGTCGAACAGAACCTCTCCTTCGGGTTGCGCATGACCGGCAATCCGAAGGCCGACACAGACCGGCGGGTGAAGCGGGCGGCCGAGATCCTGCGCATCAGCGAATTGATGGAGCGGCGCCCGAAAAAGCTCTCCGGCGGCCAGCGCCAGCGCGTCGCGATCGGCCGCGCCATCGTGCGCGAGCCGCAGGTGTTCCTGTTCGACGAGCCGCTCTCCAATCTCGATGCCGAATTGCGCGTCCAGATGCGGGTCGAGATCTCGCGACTGCACAAGGAACTCGGCGCCACCATGATCTACGTCACGCACGACCAGACCGAGGCGATGACGCTGGCCGACCGGATCGTCGTGATGCGCGCCGGCCATATCGAGCAGATCGGCCGCCCGCTCGATCTCTATGACGATCCCGACAATCAGTTCGTGGCCGGTTTTGTCGGCTCGCCGAAGATGAACTTCATCAAGGGCCGCATTGTCGGGCACGATGCGCGCGGCGTCGTGGTCGAGTTGGCGGCTCAGGAGAAGACCCGCATCACGCAACCGCTGACAGGCGCCGCACCCGAAACGGGCAGCAAGGTCATCGTCGGCGTGCGGCCTGAACATTTCGGCGGCCAGGGCGAAGGCGACACCGACCTTGCCGTCGCCATCGACGTGGTCGAGCACCTGGGCGGCACGAGCTTTATCTATGCCCGGACCGCCCATGGCGAAGACGTGGTGATCCAGCGCGACGCGGCAAGGGTTCCCGACACGTCCGAGATCACCGTTTCTATCCGCAAATCCTACCTGTTCGACGAAAATGGGCTGCGGCTGCGCTGACCCTTCCAGCCTTCAAGGAGAATGACAATGACCGCAACCACGCCCATTCGCTGGGGTATTCTCGGCCCGGGCAGCATCGCCCAGGCCTTTGCCGGCGGCGTGGCCGCTTCGCGCACCGGCACGATTGTCGCACTCGGCGCGCGCAATCCCGCCAAGCCGGGCCTCGCCGGAAAGTTTCCCGGCGCCCGCATCCTTGACGGCTACGATGCCTTGCTCGCCGATCCGCAGGTCGATGCCGTCTATATCGCGATACCGCATCCCGGCCACGCGCAATGGGCGATCAAGGCCGCCGAGGCTGGAAAGCATGTGCTGTGCGAAAAGCCGCTCGGGCTGACCGCCTTCGAGGCCGACGCGATGATCCATGCCGCGCGCAAGGCCGGCACCTTTCTCGGCGAGGCCTTCATGTACCGGCTGCACCCGCAGACGCTGAAGCTGGTCGAACTGATCAAGTCGGGTATTATCGGCGATATCAGGATGATCAAATCGAGCTTCGGCTTCGCCATGCCGGGCTTCATGCCGCAGCACCGGCTCTATGCCAACGAGTCCGCCGGCGGCGGCATATTGGACGTCGGCGGCTATCCGGTATCGATGGCCCGGCTGATCGCCGGGGCGGCATCCGGACAGGCTTTCGCGGAGCCTGACAAGGTGGTCGGCGTTGCCCATCTCGGCCAGTCCGGTGTCGATGAATGGGCCTCGGCGCTGCTGCACTTTGCCGGCGGCATCGTCGCCGAGGTGTCCTGCAGCATCTCGCTCAACCAGGACAATGTCTTGCGCATCTTCGGCACCAAGGGCCGCATCGAAGTACCAGACTTCTGGTTCGCCGGCGGCAATCGCGATGTCGGCCTCGGCCAGATCGACGTGATCGGAGCCGACGGCGCGCGCGAGACGATCAGCGTCAACGAACAGCGCCATGTCTATTCGTTCGAGGTCGACGCCGCCGGCGAGGCCATACTCGCCGGGCGCCAGGAATTCGCCTGGCCGGGCATGGCCTGGGCCGACAGCCTCGGCACTTTGCGCGTGCTCGACAGATGGCGCGCCGCCGTTGGTCTGGAATACGAGATCGAAAAGGCAGCGCTGCGCACCGACACCATCTCCGGCCGGCCCTTGCGATCCGGCGGCACCGCGATCGCCAAGCGCGCCATCCCTGGCCTGCCGAAACCGGTTTCGGTTGTGGCGCTCGGTTTCGAGGATTTCCGCACCTTCTCCTCGGGTTCGATCCTGCTCGATGCCTTTTTCGAGGCCGGCGGCAATCTCTTCGATACCGGCTTTGTCTATGGCGGCGGCTACACCGAGACCTTGCTTGGCCAGTGGCTGAAGAACCGTGGCGTGCGCGAGCAATCGGTGGTCATCGCCAAGGGCGCGCATTCGCCGCTCTGCTACCCCGACGTGATCGGCAAGCAACTCGCCCAGTCGCTCGATCGTTTGCAGACCGATCATGTCGACATCTATTTCATGCACCGCGACAATCCGGACGTGCCGGTCGGCGAATTCGTCGACGCCATGGACCGCGAGGTCAAGGCGGGCCGCATCCGTGGCCCGTTCGGCGGCTCGAACTGGACGATGGGGCGCATGGACGAGGCGATTGCCTATGCCGAGCGCACCGGCAAGCAGAAGCCCGGCGCGCTGTCCAACAACTTCTCGCTGGCCGAGATGCTGGAGCCGATCTGGGCTGGTTGCGTCACCTCCTCGACCGACCGATGGAAGGCTTGGCTGGCCGCGCGGCAGATGCCGAATTTCGCCTGGTCAAGCCAGGGCCGCGGCTTCTTCACCGACCGTGCCGGGCGCGACAGGCTCGACAGCGAGGAACTGGTGCGGGTCTGGTACTCGGAGCGCAATTTCGGCCGCCGCGACCGGGCGATCGAGCTCGCCGCAAGGCTGGGCAAGAGTCCGATCCATATAGCACTGGCCTATGTGCTCAATCAGCCGTTCCCATCCGTTCCGCTGATCGGGCCACGCACGCTGGGCGAACTGGACGACAGCCTGCGCGCCCTCGACATCGCGCTTTCCCCGGCCGATCTCGAATGGCTGGATGGCGGCAGCCGTCACGCCGCCTGATGGATGTCACCTGAAGCGCGCAGCGGTTTGGGATAATCACATGCATAAAACAGGGATTTCAAATCGGCGTCAGGCTTCGTCATCCGACGGCCTGGCGCCGTGCCTGGCCGGGATCCTCAAACTGGCGTACATGCCGGTGGTGCGGAACTGGCTGGGCGTGATGCCGTAGCAGCGGCGGAACACCTTCGAAAAATAATTCGCGTCCTCGAAGCCGCACAACATGGCGACTTCCTTGACCGGCAGGAAGTCCACCTTGGTCAAGAGCTTCGCCGCGCGTTGCAGGCGCTGCTGCAGTACGAATTCGGCGGGCGGCAGGCCTTCGCTCTCGGCGAAGCAGCGCGAGAAATGAGCCCGGCTAAGGCCACTGATGTGGACAAGGTCTGCCACCGGCAGCGGCCCGTCGAGATTGGCGTTGATGTGATCGATGACCGGCTGCATGGCGCTTTGTTTCTCGGCGAAGGCGTGCGAGCCGAAAACGTCGTCATAGAGCGCCATCGCGGCCTCGTATGCGACGGCGGATGCGGCACCCGGCGAAGCGGCACCCTTGATGAGACGCAGGCTGCAATCGGCCAGATGGTCGATCGTCGCCGGCTGCAGCCGGAACACCGGGCCCGACGTGCCGAGAATGGATTTGTGGATGCGCAGCGCCTCTTCGCCGTTCATCGAGATCCAGAAATATTCCCAGCGCTCGTCCCTGGCCAGCCAGTAGCGATGGTTGTGCGGCACCAGCACCAGCAATGTGTCGTTCTTCTGCAGGCGGTAGTCGCGGTTTTCGTAGCGCAGCCGGCCAGTGCCGCTGATCGTGTGCTGGAGCACGGTGAACGGCGTCTGGCCGCGCCGGCGCCCGTCCCAGTCGTAGGTTTCATTCTCGCGCACTTCATAGCCCGTGCTTGTCGGCATGGCATGCAGGCGCTGGCGTCCGCGCGGTAGCGAGATCGTGCGCATCGACTGTCCGTTGGCGATCAAATCCCGTAGCACAAAATTACCCCTGAAAGCATAATCCTTCTCTGGTCGCGCTCGCGAATAAGGGCATAATCCCTCCTCGAAGAACGGAAGAACCCGCGGTCGAGGAGCGGGCGGGAGGAGAAAAAGCCGGATTCCGGCTTGAATGGCATGCGCGCCCTGGCGCGTCGTCATATCCTCCCTTGGTTGCTCCTTGCCTAGCATTCGATCGGATCGAGGTGAAGGTGATGAGTTTCAAAATCGCTATTATCGGCGCCGGCAGCGTCGGCTTCACCAAAAAACTGTTCACCGACATACTATGCGTGCCCGAATTCAAGGACATCGAATTCGCGCTGACCGATGTCAGCGAGCACAATCTGCAGATGATCAAGGCGATCCTCGACAGGATCGTCGAGGCAAACAAATTGCCGACCAGGGTGACGGCGACCACGAACCGCCGCAAGGCGCTCGAAGGCGCGCGCTACATCATCAGCTGCGTACGGGTCGGCGGCCTCGAAGCCTATGCCGACGATATCCGCATCCCGCTGAAATATGGCATCGACCAGTGCGTCGGCGACACGATCTGCGCCGGCGGCATTCTCTACGGCCAGCGCAACATTCCGGTGATCCTGGATTTCTGCAAGGACATAGGCGAGGTCGCCGAGACCAACGCCAAATTCCTCAACTACGCCAACCCGATGGCGATGAACACCTGGGCGGCGATCGAATACGGCAAGGTCGACACGGTCGGCCTCTGCCACGGTGTCCAGCACGGTGCCGAGCAGATCGCCGAGGTGCTGGGCGCGAAGTCGACTGGGGAACTAGATTATGTCTGTTCCGGCATCAACCATCAGACCTGGTTCATCGATTTGCGCCTCAACGGCCGCAAGATCGGCAAGGACGAACTTGTCGCCGCCTTCGAGGCGCATCCGGTCTATTCCAGGCAGGAAAAGCTGCGCATCGACGTCTTGAAGCGCTTCGGCGTCTATTCGACCGAAAGCAACGGCCACCTGTCCGAATACCTGCCCTGGTACCGCAAACGCCCCGAGGAGATCACGCGCTGGATCGACATGTCCGACTGGATCCATGGCGAGACGGGCGGCTACCTCCGGTACTCCACGGAAACCCGCAACTGGTTCGAGACGGAATATCCGCAGTTCCTCGAAGCGGCGTCGAAGCCGATCGACGCTTCCAGGCGCTCCAACGAGCATGCCAGCCACATATTGGAGGCGCTGGAGACCAACCGCGTCTATCGCGGCCACTTCAACGTCAAGAACAATGGCGTCATCACCAATCTGCCGCGGGACGCCATCATCGAGTCGCCCGGTTTCGTCGACCGCTTCGGCATCAACATGGTTTCGGGTATTACGCTGCCGGAAGCTTGCGCCGCCACCTGCATCGCCTCGATCAACGTGCAGCGCATGTCGGTGCATGCCGCGATATCGGGCGACATCGACCTGCTCAAGCTTGCGGTGCTGCATGACCCGCTGGTCGGCGCGGTGTCTACGCCTGAGGAGGTCTGGCAGATGGTCGACGAAATGGTGGTCGCCCAGGCCGCCTGGCTGCCGCAATATGCCCACGCGGTTCCGGCCGCCAGGGAGCGGCTGTCGAAGTCGCAGGTCAAGACCCGTGAATGGGCGGGCGCCGCGCGGCGAAGCGTCCGCTCGATCGAGGAGTTGCGGGCGGAAAAGGCAGCACTCAAACAGGCCGGCTGAAACCCGGGCGGCGGCGGGCCCGCGGGAGGCGGTCCGTCGCAATCAGCCGTCCAGGCCGAAGAAAAAGCAGCAAACATCTGAACACCGAGGGAGGAGAAAAAATGACGAATCTACGCAGAATTGGAATTGCCGCCGGTTTGGCGCTGAGCGTCTCCATTCCGGCACTCAACGCGTTCGCTTCCGAACCGACGGTGCCGCCGGAGCCGGCAGCGTTCCCGGCCGAGGGCAAGATCAAATACGTCGCGCGCGACTCCATTGTGGAGTTCAAGGCGCTGCCGGATTATCACGAGCCGGACTGGGTCACCGAGAAATACGTCAAGACCGGCAAGCTGCCGCCGGTGAAGGACAGGCTGCCGAAGGAGCCGATGGTCTTCAAGACCGCCAACATGCCTGACGGCATCGGCACCTATGGCGACACGATGCGCCATGTCATCGGCGGAAGGCCGGAAGGCTGGAACTATGGCGCCGGCCAGACGCAAGGCTGGGGCGGCATCGATATCGGGCTCTCCGAGTGCCTGACACGCACCGCGCCGCTGTTCCAGGTCGAGGCCAAGGATACCGAGCCGCTGCCCAACCTCGCCAAAAGCTGGGACTGGTCGGCGGATGGCCACAAGCTGACCATGCATCTGGTCGAGGGCGCGAAATGGTCCGACGGCGCGCCCTTCAATGCCGACGATGTCATGTTCTACTGGGACGACGAGGTCGTCGACCCGAACGTCTCGCCGCTCAATGGCGCGACCCAGGAAACCTTCGGCGTCGGCACCACGCTCAAGAAGATCGACGACTACACCGTCGAGTGGACCTTCAAGGACGCCTTCCCGAAGCAATATCTCTATGCCATGGCCTACGGCACCTTCTGCCCCGGCCCGTCGCATATACTGAAGCCGCAGCATCCGAAATATTCGAAGAACACCTACGACCAGTTCAAGAACGCCTTCCCGCCGGAATACATGAACATGCCTGTGATGGGCGCCTGGGTGCCGGTCGAATACCGGCCGGACGACATCATCGTCATGCGCCGCAACCCTTACTATTGGAAGGTCGACGAGAAGGGCAACCAGCTGCCCTACCTCAACGAGCTGCAATACAAGCTGTCGACCTGGGCCGACCGCGACGTCCAGGCCGTGGCCGGCTCGGGCGACTTCTCCAACCTCGAGCAGCCGGAAAACTTCGTCGCCTCGCTGAAGCGCGCGGCGGAAGCGAATGCGCCGGCCCGGCTCGCCTTCGGCCCGCGCCTCATCGGCTACAATCTGCGCCTGAACTTTTCCGCCAATGGCTGGGGCAACCCGGACGAGCGCGGCCAGGCGATCCGCGAGTTGAACCGCAACGAGGATTTCCGCAAGGGCGTCACCATGGCGCTTAACCGCAAGGCCCTCGGCGAGTCCCTCGTAAAGGGGCCCTTCACCGCGATCTACCCCGGCGGCTTCTCCTCGGGCACCAGCTTCTATGACCGCAAGTCGACGGTCTACTATCCCTTCGATCTCGAGGGCGCCAAGGCCGAGCTCGCCAAGGCCGGCCTCAAGGATACCGACGGCGACGGCTTCGTGAACTTCCCGGCCGGGACCGCCGGCGGCAAGAACGTCGAGATCGTGATGCTGGTCAACAACGACTACGGCACCGACAAGAGCCTCGCCGAAGGCGTCGTCGGCCAAATGGAAAAGCTTGGCATCAGGGTCGTTCTCAACGGCCTCAACGGCACCCAGCGCGATGCCTCGCAATATTCCGGCCGCTTCGACTGGCTGATCAGGCGCAACGAGCAGGAGCTGACCTCCGTCGTGCAGAACACCGTGCAACTCGCGCCCGTCGGCCCCAAGACCAGCTGGGATCACCGCGCGCCTGAAAGCGGCGTGGTCGACCTGATGCCTTTCGAAAAGGACCTTGTCGACATCGTCAACAAGTTCGTCTCCTCGTCGGACAATGACGAGCGCGCCAGCCTGATGAAGCAATTCCAGAAGATCTCGACCGAACACGTCTACAATATCGGCCTGACGGAATACCCCGGTGCGTTGATCGTCAACAAGCGCTTTTCCAACATTCCGCAGGGCACGCCGATCTTCATGTTCAACTGGGCCGAGGATTCGATCGTCCGCGAACGGGTCTTCGTCGCGGCCGACAAGCAGGCGAAATATGAATTGTTCCCTGAAGAACTTCCCGGCAAGCCTGGAGACAAGGGCCCGATGGACTAAGGTTTACCTCCCCTGACTGAGAGAACTCCGGCCCCGGGGGGGGGGGGGGCGGGGGCACAACACCCCCCAACCCCACCCCCCCCCCCCCTCCCACCCCCGCCCCTTATACAACCCGTACACCCCCCCCCCATCACCACCCCCCGCCCCCCGCGGGGGGGGGCCCCCCACAAAACCAACCTCCGGAAGCCCAGGCGCGACCGGCGAAAATGTGGAAGCGGACCGCCCGATGTTGCGATTCCTGTTCATGCGCATAGCGTCCGCAATTCCGGTCCTCGCCATCCTCAGCATCGTCACCTTTGCCATTATCCAGGCGCCGCCAGGCGACTATGCCGACTACATCCGCTCGCAGCTGATCAACCAGGGCGGAGCTTCCTTCGCCCAAGCCGATGCGCAGGCGCAGGCCTACCGCGTCGAACATGGCCTCGATGAGCCGCTGCCCGTGCAATATCTCAACTGGATCGGCGGCATCGTCACCCGCGGCGATTTCGGCTACAGCCTCTATTACAACAAACCGGTGGCCGATGTGGTCGGCGAGCGCCTGCCGCGGACGCTGCTGCTGGCGCTGGTCTGCCATTTGCTCGCCTCGGTGCTGGGCATCACCTTCGGCATCTGGGCGGCGACCCGGCAATACACCTGGATCGACTCGATCCTGTCGGCAATCTCCTTCCTCGGCATGACGGTGCCGCGCTTCCTGATGGCGCTGATCATCGTCTATCTCCTGGTCTTCCAGTTCAACGTGTCGGAGATCGGCAGCTTCTTCTCGCCGCAATATGGCGGTGCGCCATGGTCGTGGGCGAAGTTCGTCGACCTGGTCAAGCATGTCTGGCCGGTCGTGGCGATCGCCACCTTCGGCGGCCTCGCCTACAATATGCGCGTCATGCGCGGCAATCTGCTCGACACGCTCAATGCGCAATATGTCGAGACGGCGAAGGCCAAGGGGCTGACCGGCGGCGCCGTCGTCATGCGCCACGCCGTGCCCAACGCGCTGCACCCGCTGGTCATGTATCAGGGCGTGGTGCTGCCCTACATGCTGACCGGCGAGATCGAGACGGCGATCATCTTCGCGCTGCCCACCGTCGGTCCGGCGATCGTCGGCTCGATGGCGGTCGGCGACGTCTATGTCACCGCCACTTTCATGATGGTGCTGTCGGCGACACTGATCGTCGGCAACATCGTCGCCGACATGTTGCTGGTCCTGCTCGATCCGCGCGTGCGCCAGTTCGGAGAGAACTGATGCTTGCCCGCGATACATCGCCACCCCCACTGCCGGCCGAAGGACCTGTCGAGAGACCCGCGCGCGGCAACGAGAGCTATACCGCGCTCGTCTGGCGCCGGTTGAAGCGTTCCTGGACCGGCATGGCCGGGTTCTGGCTCGTCGTGCTGCTGATCCTTATGGCCGTGTTCGCCGAGTTCCTGGCGCCGATGGACCCGAAGGTCACGGATGTCGGCTTCGCTCCGCCGCAAGTGCCTGTCTTCCGTGACAAGGACGGCAATTTCGTCGCGCGGCCGAGGGTCTACGCGCTGGCCGATTCGGCGGACCTCGATCCGGTCACCTTCCAGCCCGTCGTCGGCCCCGACTACGACCATCCGAGGCTGCTTGGGTTCTTCGTCCAGGGCGCGCCCTACAAGCTCCTCGGGCTCCTCCCGGCAAACCGGCATTTCTTTGCCTCGACGGACGGCCAGCCCGTGCATTTCCTCGGCACCGACAAGTTCGGCCGCGACGTGCTGTCGCGCGCCATCCATGGCTCGCGTGTCTCGCTGATGATCGCGCTGACGGTCGTCTTCATCATCACCGTCATCGGCACCACCGTCGGCACGGGCTCCGGTTATTTCGGCGGCCGGTTCGATGTCTGGATGCAGCGCTTCGTCGACCTGGTGCTCGCCTTCCCGCAACTGCCGCTCTATCTGGCGCTGACGACGCTGATCCCGGTCACCGCTCCGACCAACGTCTTCCTCGCTTTCGTCATCATCGTCATGTCGGCGTTGGGCTGGGCGCAGATGTCGCGCGAGGTGCGCGGCAAGACGCTGGCGCTGGCGCGGATCGAATATGTCCGCGCCGCCATGGCGGTGGGGGCGACCGACCGGCGCATCATCATGCAGCACATCTTCCCCAATGTGATGAGCCATGTGATCGTCGCGGTAACGCTGGCGATCCCGACCGTGGTGCTGCTGGAATCCTTCCTCGGTTTCCTCGGTTTCGCCGTCAAGCCGCCGCTGATCTCGTGGGGCCTGATGCTGCAGGACACCGCGACCTATTCGGTCATCGGCACCTATCCCTGGATCCTGTCGCCGGTCGGTTTCGTGCTCGTCACCGTCTTCGCCTTCAACGCGCTGGGCGACGGCCTGCGCGACGCCGTAGACCCTTATTGAGGTGGCAGGAATGACCGTTGCGCTCGCCACATCCTTGGCCCCAGCCGTCCGCCACGACCATGGCGCACGCCAGGACCAGCCCGTCATCGACGCTCGCAACATCGAGGTCGCCTTCAAGGTCGAGCACGGCGTCGTCGAAGCGGTCAAGGACATCTCGTTCCAGCTCTATCGCGGCGAGACGATCGCCATCGTCGGCGAATCCGGTTCCGGCAAGTCGGTGACGGCGCGCACCGTCATGGGGCTGCTGTCGCGGCGGGCCACGGTATCGCCGAAATCGAGCATCGAATATGACGGCCAGGACATCCTGAAATTCCCCGAGCGCGACCGGCGCAAGCTGCGCGGCAACCGCATCTCGATGATCTTCCAGGAGCCGATGAGCTCGCTCAACCCGATCTATACGGTCGGCAGCCAGATCGTCGAGGCGATCAGGGTGCACCGCAAGGTCGGTCGGCGGCAAGCCTGGGCACGGGCGCTCGAACTCCTGCAGCATGTCCAGATCCCGGATCCGGTCGCGCGCCTCAAGCAATATCCGCACCAGCTCTCGGGCGGACAGCGCCAGCGGGTGATGATCGCCATGGCGCTGGCCAACAATCCCGACGTGCTGATCGCCGATGAGCCGACCACCGCCCTCGACGTCACCGTCCAGGCCCAGATCCTGAACCTGATCCGCAATCTGCAGAAAGAGCTGCGGATGGCGGTGATCCTGATCACCCACGATCTCACCGTGGTGCGCAAGTTCTCCGATTACGTCTACGTCATGCAGCATGGCGAAATGTGCGAGCACAACGTCACCGAGCGGCTCTTCGCCGACCCGCAGCATCCCTACACAAGGCGGCTGCTTGCCTCCGAGCCGCGCGGCCGGCCGCAACCGCTCCCAGAGGGCTGCGGCACCATTCTGGAGGCGAGCGGCGTGCGCGTCTGCTTCATGCTGCGCCACGGCACCTTCCTGAAGCCGGACTGGCGCGAGCTGGTCGCCGTCGACGACCTCGACTTGACGCTCAGCCGCCACGAAACGCTCGGGCTTGTCGGCGAATCCGGCTCCGGCAAGACCACTTTCGGCCAGGCCCTGCTCCGGCTGACCGACGCCAAACGCGGCGAGATCCGCTTCGAGGGCAAGCCGATCCAGGGCCTGTCGCGGGCCGAGATGCGGCCGCTGCGCTCGCGCATGCAAATCGTCTTCCAGGATCCGTTCTCCTCGCTCAATCCACGCATGACGATCGGGCAGATCATCGAGGAAGGACTGGTCGTCAACAGCATCGGGGCGACGCGGCGCGAGCGGGTCGACCGGGTGCGCGAGGCGCTGACCAGCGCCGGCATGCCGGGCGACATCCTCTCGCGGTTCCCGCACGAATTCTCCGGCGGCCAGCGGCAACGCATCGCGATCGCCCGCGCCATCGCGCTGGAACCCGAATTCATCCTGCTCGACGAGCCGACATCGGCGCTCGACCTCTCCGTCCAGGCGCAGATCATCGATCTCCTGCGCAAGCTGCAGGACGAACGCGGCTTGAGCTATCTGTTCATCTCGCACGACCTCAAGGTGGTGCGCGCGCTGTGCCATCGCGTCATCGTCATGCAGCACGGCAAGATCGTCGAACAGGGACCTGTCGACGAGGTCCTGTCCAATCCCAAGACCGCCTACACCGAACGGCTCGTCAGGGCCGCTTTCGACGTGGCCTGAACACATGCCGGAGGTTAGCGTGACAAGAAATCCCAGGATCACTTTCATTGGCGCCGGCTCGACGGTGTTCATGAAGAACATCGTCGGCGACGTGCTGCAGCGCCCGTCGCTGTCGGGCGCGACGATCGCGCTGATGGACATCAATCCGCAGCGCCTGGAAGAGAGCGCCGTCGTCGTCAACAAGCTGATCGCGACGTTGCGCGCCAAGGCGAAGGTCGAGATCCATTCGGACCAGCGCAAGGCGCTGGCCGGCGCCGACTTCGTCGTCGTCGCCTTCCAGATCGGCGGCTATGAGCCCTGCACGGTCACCGATTTCGAAGTGCCGAAGAAATACGGCCTGCGCCAGACCATCGCCGATACGCTGGGCGTTGGCGGCATCATGCGGGGCCTGCGGACCGTGCCGCATCTGTGGAAGATCTGCGAGGACATGCTCGCCGTCTGCCCGCGGGCGATCATGCTGCAATACGTCAACCCGATGGCGATCAACACCTGGGCGATATCAGAGAAATATCCCGATATCCGGCAGGTCGGGCTCTGTCATTCGGTGCAAGGCACGGCGATGGAACTCGCGCATGATCTCGACCTTCCCTATGACGAGATCCGCTACCGCTCGGCCGGCATCAACCACATGGCGTTCTACCTGAATTTCGAGCATCGCCAGCCGGACGGCTCCTACCGCGACCTCTATCCCGATCTCGTGCGCGCCTATCGCGAAGGCCGCGCTCCCAAGCCCGGCTGGAACCCACGCTGCCCCAACAAGGTGCGCTACGAGATGCTGACGCGGCTTGGCTATTTCGTCACCGAAAGCTCCGAGCATTTCGCCGAATACACGCCCTATTTCATCAAGGAAGGCCGCCCCGACCTGATCGAGAAATACGGCATTCCGCTGGATGAATATCCCAAGCGCTGCATCGAACAGATCGAGCGCTGGAAAGAACAGGCAGAGGCCTATCGCTCGGCCGAGCGCATCGAGGTCGAGCAATCGAAGGAATACGCCTCCTCGATCATGAATTCGGTCTGGACCGGCGAGCCGTCGGTGATCTACGGCAATGTCCGCAACAATGGCTGCATCACTTCGCTGCCTCGCGATTGCGCCGCCGAGGTGCCGTGCCTTGTCGATGCCTCCGGCATCCAGCCGACCTATATCGGCGAGTTGCCGCCGCAATTGACGGCGTTGATCCGCACCAACATCAACGTGCAGGAGTTGACGGTGCGGGCGCTGATGACGGAGAACCGCGAGCACATCTACCACGCGGCGATGATGGACCCGCACACATCAGCCGAGCTCGACCTCGACCAGATCTGGTCGCTGGTCGACGAGCTGCTCGCCGCACATGGCGACTGGCTGCCGGCCTGGGCACGCGTGAACCGCAAGAACGAAGCTGCCTGACCGGGCGGCCCTATTTCGGCTCGTCGGGGTCGGTCTCTTCCTCGTCGTCGCGGGCCTTGATGACATAGGCCCCCTTCAGCCAGCGGTTGAGATCGATGTCCTTGCAGCGCTTCGAGCAGAACGGATAGGTCTCGCGCGCCGACGGCTTGCCGCATTCGGGGCAAGGGCGTTTTGGCCGTAGCGGCGTCACCTTGTCGTCAACACTCATGGCCGCGCGGAGAACCAACTTTGATGGATCTTGAAGCCTTCGCCGGACAGCAGCGCCACCGTCTCATAGAGCGGCAGGCCGACGACGTTGGTGTAGGAACCGACGAGCTTGACGACGAACGAGCCGGCTAAACCCTGGACGGCGTAGCCGCCGGCCTTGCCGCGCCATTCGCCCGAGGCGACGTAGGCGTCGATCTCCTCGCGCGGCAGCCGCTTGAAACGCACCCGCGTCTCGACCAGCCGCTGGCGTAGCTTGCCGCCCGGCGTGATCAGGCAGATGCCGGAATAAACCCGGTGCGAACGGCCGGACAACAGCCCGAGGCAGTTGGCGGCGTCGTCGAGGGTCTCGGCCTTGGGCAGGATCCGCCGCCCGACCGCGACCACCGTATCGGCGGCCAGCACGAAGCCCGGCGCATAGTCGTCCTCGGCCTTCAGCGACGCGAACGCTTTCTCGGCCTTTTCCTTCGACAGCCGCTTGGCCAGCGAGCGCGGATGCTCGGCGCGCAGCGGCGTCTCGTCGACATCGGCCGGCAGCACACGGTCCGGCTCGATGCCGGCCTGCTGCAAGAGTTCGATGCGGCGCGGCGAACCCGAGGCAAGCACCAGCTGCTGCAAAATGCTCATCGCGTTTCGGTCGAGCCTTGATCTTATTTGAAACGGTAGGTGATGCGACCCTTGGTCAGGTCGTATGGCGTCATCTCGACCAGAACCTTATCGCCGGTCAGCACGCGGATGCGGTTCTTGCGCATGCGGCCGGCCGTATGGGCGATGATCTCGTGTTCGTTTTCGAGCTTTACCCGGAACATCGCGTTGGGCAACAATTCCGTCACGACACCCGGAAACTCGAGGACTTCTTCCTTCGGCATTCTATACCTTTGCTTGGATGGCGGTTCCGGCTCCCCGGCCGGAATTTCGGCGGAACCTATATGATAATCGTGCGCTTGTGAACACGCTTACTCCGTCGCGTTTTTTTCTTCCGGAAGCAAAACACGTCGGCCTATGCGCAACTTCAGCCGCTCGCGAACGTCGCGGTAAGCCGCCATGATCTGTTCGCGCGTGCCGCCGGCATCGGTCGGGTCCGGCGTCGGCCAGTATTCGACCTCGACGGCGAGCGAGCGGGTGAGTTCGAGCGCGGCATGATGCGCCTCCGGCGCCAGTGTGACGATGAGGTCGAAATAGTCGTCCTCGAGATCGTGCAGCGTCCTCGGGTGGCGCTCGCCCAGCGACAGGCCTTCCTCGCCAAGCACCGCATCGACGAACGGATCGCGCTCGCCCGGGCGCACGCCGGCCGAGGCGACGAAGACGGTGGCCGGCAGCATCCGGCGCGCCAGCTGCTCGGCGATCGGCGAGCGCACGGCGTTCATGCCGCACAGGAACAGGATCGAGCGGGGCAGGGCGCCGGGTACCAGGACTAGCCCCGCCAGTGCAGCACGCAGACCAGCGTGAACAGCCGTCGCGCCGTGTCGAAGTCGATATCGATCTTACCGGAGAGCCGGTCCATCAGCGTCTGCGAGCCCTCATTGTGCAAGCCGCGGCGGCCCATGTCGATCGCCTCGATATGGCTCGGCGTCGAGGAGCGGATGGCGTCGTAATAGCTTTCGCAGATCATGTAGTAGTCCTTGACGATGCGCCTGAGCGGCGTCAGCGACAGGATGTGGGTGACGACCGCGCTGCCGTCCTCGCGCGCCACGGCAAACACCAGGCGCTGCTCGGCCAGCGAGAGTTTCAGCCGGTAGGGGCCGGCGCCGCTGTCGTTGACGGGTTGAAAGCTGTTCTCCTCGATCAGGTCGAAGATCGCCACCGCGCGTTCATGCTCGACATCGGGGGTCGAACGGCCGATCGATTCATCGAGTTCGATATCGATCAGCTTTGCGCGGGTTTGATCGGAGCCCGTCATGCCGGCCTACATGTTCAGCCGTATGGAGACGGAGCGGCCGTGCGCGTCCAGACCTTCCGCCTTGGCGAGCGTGATCGCCGCCGGCGCCAGCGCGCGCAACTGCTCCGGTCCGAGCTTGAGGATCGAGGTGCGCTTGACGAAGTCGAGCACCGACAGGCCGGACGAGAAGCGCGCCGAGCGGGCTGTCGGCAGCACATGGTTGGAGCCGCCGACATAATCGCCGATGGCTTCCGGCGTATGGCGGCCGAGAAAGACGGCGCCCGCATTGCGCATCCGCGACAGGAAATCCTCGTCGTCGTCGATGGCCAATTCGACATGCTCGGCGGCA
Source organism: Mesorhizobium sp. M0152 (assembly GCF_040322415.1). NCBI lineage: Bacteria > Pseudomonadati > Pseudomonadota > Alphaproteobacteria > Hyphomicrobiales > Phyllobacteriaceae > Mesorhizobium > Mesorhizobium sp. M0152. Next base: position 30,161 of record NZ_JAMYTH010000011.1, on the reverse strand, counting down.
ATGCGGTCGACCAGCGGCAGCGCTGCTTCGATGGTCGGCACCAGGATGACGGCGCCGAAGTCGCGCCAGCTCGCAGACGCCGTGTCGGCCCTCGGCAGGCTCTTCAACTGGCGTTCGACCGCCGCTTCGACCGCTTTGCCAAAGGCTGGATCATTGGTGATCAGGATCGACTGCGCCGACGCATCGTGCTCGGCCTGGGCCAGCAGGTCGGCGGCGATCCAGTCCGGATCGTTGTTGCCGTCGGCCACGACAAGCACTTCCGACGGGCCCGCGATCATGTCGATGCCGACCGTGCCGAACACCTGCCGCTTGGCCGCCGCGACATAGGCATTGCCGGGGCCGACGATCTTGGCGACAGGCTTTATCGTTTCGGTGCCATGGGCCAGGGCGGCGATCGCCTGGGCACCGCCGACGCGGTAGATTTCGGATACGCCCGCTATGTCGGCCGCCACCAGCACCAACGGATTGATGACGCCGCCCGGCGCCGGCACCATCATGACGATGCGCTCGACACCGGCCACCCTGGCCGGCATGGCGTTCATCAGCACGGAGCTTGGGTAGCTCGCCGTGCCGCCCGGGACATAGAGTCCGACCGCCTCGATCGCCGTCCAGCGCCAGCCGAGCTCGACGCCGGTGCCATCCGTGTAGCGATCGTCCCTCGGCCGCTGCCGATCGTGATACGAGCGGATGCGGTCGCGGGCGAATTCAAGCGCCTCGATCGTCAGCGGATCGGCGGCTTGGTAGGCCCGGGCGATGTCGTCCGTCGATACGGCGATGCCGAGGCTTTTCAGGTCGGCCCGATCGAATTTCAGCGAGTAGTCGATCAGCGCCGCGTCGCCCTCGGCGCGCACGCGCCCGATGATCTCGCGCACCGCGGCGTCGACATCGGCCGACACCTCCCGCTTGGTGGTGAGGAAGGCGGCGAAACGCGGCTCGAAATCGGCATCGGAGTGACGGAGCGTGATGGCCATTTTGACGCTCAAGCCCTGTGTACGGGACGCGACGTGGCTTCCCAGGCGCCGCCTATGTCGGCAAGGCGGGCCTCGATGCATTCGACGTCGAGCATGATGGCGCCGCCGCCCGAAAAGATCAGCTCGACGATGCCGGCCGGCTTGCTGATCTCGATGAAGCTGATCGCCAGCAGCGACAAGACCTCGGCCGGCTTGTCGCGGGCAATGCCGCTGGTCTTGGCGCCCAACACCCGGTCGAAATGCAGCACCGCCTGCCGCCGCTCATTGTGCTGGCGAAAGATGCCGGATTTGGCCTCCCAGACGAAGCGGTTCATTGTCAGCAAGAAACGCTTGGCCGATGGCAGGTATTCGAGATCCGAAACCTTCATCACGGCATCCTGTACATGGGCCGAGACGATGCTCAGATCCTGATCGTCGAGCGCGATAAGCTTGAGGGCATTCATGCGGATTTCGCACCTGGAGGTTGATGACTAGAGCTTTGTTTTTCACGCAATTCCGGACGGAAACCGTTTCACACTTTTCCTGGAATTGCTCTAGACTTCTGTTAGGCGGTCTTTCCGGCCGGTGCAACCGTGACACGGATACTGGCCGGGGCAATTGCCGGAGGCTTGCGCAGCCCTCACCGCCCTGCCGGGCGCTTTTTCCCGTATCGAGACGGGGAGAAGGATGCCCTCGCGAAGTATTCGCCATCGCTGCAGGAATGGCGTCAGCGCCGAAACTGCCCCTTCTCCCGCCACTATACGGGGAGAAGAAATCGACAGTCGCCGCGCCGAAGCGCCTAAGCCGAAATCCGCTCGATCACCGCGCCGCAGTTGGAGAGCTTTTCTTCCAGCCGTTCGAAGCCGCGGTCGAGATGATAGACGCGGTTGACGGTTGTCTCGCCTTCGGCTGCCAGACCTGCGATGACCAGCGAAACGGAAGCGCGAAGATCGGTCGCCATGACCGGCGCGCCCTTCAGCTTCGGCACGCCCTCGACGATCGCCGTCTGGCCGGAAAGCGTGATATGGGCGCCGAGCCGGGCCAATTCCTGCACATGCATGAAACGGTTTTCGAAGATCGTCTCGGTGATGCGCGACTTGCCCTTGGCCATCGTCATCAGGCCCATGAACTGAGCCTGCAAATCGGTCGGGAAGGCCGGGAAAGGCGCCGTCGTCACGTCGACCGGCGAAATGCCGGCGCCGTTGCGCTTCACCCGGATGCCGGAATTTGTCTGCGTGATCTCAGCGCCCGTCTGCGCGATCACGTCGAGCGCAGTCTGCAACAGCTCCGGCCGAGCGCCCTCGAGCACGACGTCGCCGCCGGTCATCGCCACCGCCATGGCATAGGTGCCGGTCTCGATGCGGTCGGGGATGACGCGCACGCGCGCGCCCGACAGCGCTTCGACGCCGTCGATGGTGATGGTCGGCGTGCCGGCGCCGGAAATCCTGGCGCCCATCGCGTTGAGGCATTCGGCGAGGTTGACGATCTCCGGCTCGCAGGCGGCGTTTTCGAGCACCGTTTCGCCCTTGGCCAGCGCAGCCGCCATCATCAGCACGTGGGTGGCGCCGACCGACACTTTCGGAAAGATGTAGCGGTTGCCGACAAGCCGGCCGTTCCTGGTCTTGGCGATGACGTAGCCGGTGTCGACATCGATGTCGGCGCCCAGCGCCTGCAGGCCTTCGAGGAACAGGTCGACCGGGCGGGTGCCGATGGCGCAGCCGCCGGGCAGCGACACCTTGGCTTCGCCCATGCGGGCAAGCAGCGGGCCGATGACCCAGAAGGAAGCGCGCATCTTCGACACCAACTCGTAAGGAGCCGTGGTGTCGACGATGTTGCGGGCGGAGAAATTGATGGTGCGCGAATAGCCTTCATTCTGCTTTTCGCGGCGGCCGTTGACCGAATAATCGACGCCGTGATTGCCCAGGATGCGGATCAGCTGTTCGACATCGGCCAGATGCGGCACGTTTTCCAGCGTCAGCGTGTCGTCGGTCAGGAGCGAGGCGATCATCAGCGGCAGGGCGGCGTTTTTCGCGCCCGAGATCGGAATGCTTCCGGCGAGCTTGTTGCCGCCGACAATTCTGATGCGATCCATGGAAGAACGTCCCTCTCGGCCGAAAAAGGCCGGTTCAATCGTTTGAGTATCGGCCCGTCTAGACCATTGGCCGGCATGGTTCAAGAAATAGGATTTCGCCAAACCCAGGCCAAGAATGGTCGATTCGAGTTAATCTTTCTGCATTTCCTTGCCCGCGCCCAGCCCGTCCGGCCGCTGGTCGGCGTCGCCGGTGCGCCGCGAGCGCGACTGCGCCTTGCGTTTCTGCAGATTGGCGCGCAACTGCTCGGCGAGCCGGCCCTTGCGGTCCGCACCGCCTTTTTTCGCTGGATTTGTCTTGCCGTCCATCGTCCCGTCCCGGCCCGCCGGCCAATCTGCCGTTCACGCATAGCCAACATTGTGGCACCGCCATGTCATCGAAGCCATCCGGCACAGGCTTTCACAGAAGCGTTGCTCTTGGCCTTGCGCTTACCAGTTCGATATGGCAGAAGCCCCGCCATCAGCGGCTGCGGTAGCTCAGTGGTAGAGCACTCCCTTGGTAAGGGAGAGGTCGAGAGTTCAATCCTCTCTCGCAGCACCATTCCAAGGCTTTCCGCAAAAGCTTCTATGCTGCTGTGCACAGCCGCGCAGGGCGCCGGATTGTGGCACAAAATCCGGCACAGCATGACCTGTTGGGGAACTATCCTCCCAGCTTCCGCAGCATTCTGCATGCTCTCTTCCTGCCCTCGCTGCAATTCTGCCGACAGCGCTCTATGTTGCCGTCACGGCATCGGCCCTCAAAGATCGTTGTGGTCGTCGGCGGTTTTGATACGCTCGACCGCTTAGGTGCTAGTGCCGGAGCAACGACAGGTTTCGTCTTCTTAGTGGACGTTTGGGGAGCTTTCGTTTTGGGAGCTTTGGGTTTCTTAAGGTTCGAGATCCGGTCCTTGGCAATCTCGCTAAAGGTGCCCGCCGGGAACGCTGCCAAGTAGGCACGGAACATCTTTATCTCTGAAGTATCCTTGATCGAGCGCCAAAATTCGAGGTCAGCCGCATTGGATTCGATGGGCGGTTTGGAGTTCTGAATTGTCGATTTCTCTTGCTCTGGGTCCGGGCGGAATGCAAATCCTGGCTCAATCAGCGACGAGTTGCTCCAAGGCACCTGCTGCTGTTCGGTCGCCTCCATAACGTCCGCTCGAACCCGCCGCATTAAAATCTCAATATCGATTTGCGACGTTGCGATATGCCTTAAGAGCGCGGCAGCAAAAGGGCTGTGGTCGCCATCTCCGTCGAGCGCGACATTGCCCGGTTGCGTTGCAAAACCAATATACACCCCTCTTCCTGCATCGACTGGCGCAAGACCGAGCCCGAAATTGATGGCGCGGCTCTTTTTTGCGAGCGACAGAGTTTGGGTGAAAGGATTGTTGCGGCAGGCGTCCAGGAGAAGAATTGCCGTGTTGTTTTCAACGGTCATGGCGTCGATGACATCGTCGAGACGCTGTCCTTCAATGGCTAGATCCGACGGGCGTTTTAGGGCCGCGTCCACCGGGATGAGATAGTTTGTGCCATTCGCCTGCAGGCCATGACCGGCATAGTAGAACAGCGACACATCACCCGGCCGCAAGCTACGGCTGAACTGCTCGACAGCCTCGCGCATTGCCTCATGGTTGACATTGAGGCTGAGCGAAACGCCAAAGCCTAGATTTTGCAGCGCCGTAGCAATGGCAGCGGCGTCTTTCTTCCCATTAGGAAGTGAAGGGGCATGCTGATAGTCCGAGTTGCCGATGACGAGCGCAAACCTGCCGGCAGACCGAATTGCCACTGTTTGTCGTGCGGCCAGGTCGTCCGCGATTGTCTGCTGACCATTGGCCTGCCCCCACAGGCTAGCCAGCGCAAGCAACAAAAACGCGCAGAAGATGCGAAGCTTGAACAAGTCCGCTCGCCTTCCTTTCAGCAGCTTGCAGACTAACTTTTTCGCTGCTGCTTGGAAAGAGACGGCATTGACCGTTGGTACGGACCCGAACTATCGCTCCCCTGCAGCGCTGCCCGAGCGTTCGAAGAAGCCAGAAAAGCCAAAGCACAAGCTGGTTGGCCGGAAGTGGTTGGATGCCTTTATGGCAGAGGCGGACAAGGGCAAGCTTCCGCACCCGCCTGCGCTGTGACACCGTTGCCCCTGTAGAACCGTCGGGCCGGGCGCTGCCCTCGTTCAGGACAGCCTACGCGGCGTGCCGACCGATCTGGGCGCTGCCGATGCGTCAATATCGGCATTTGCGCCGGCGGCCCGCTCGTGATCCAAGACGACGAGAAATCTTGAGGCAGTCGTCGTTGCCGTTGGAGCGTTGAATGACCGTGCTGACACGCCGCGGGCTTTTGAAATCGGCCGCGGTTGCCGGCGCGGGCGGGATCGGGCTTTCGGCCATGGGCAGGCTTGGCGGCTGGGCCGCTGCCAAGCCCGAGCCCGTGGTGCTGCAGACGGCCAAAATCCAGGCGAAGCTGATGGATGTCGGCCAGACCAGGGATGTGCTGACCTATGGCAATGCAGGCATGCCGCCGGTGCTCAGGATGAAGAAAGGCGAGCCGTTCGCCGCGCGGCTCGTCAACGCCATCGACGATCCGACGACGATCCACTGGCACGGCGTTCGGGTCCCCAACAAAATGGACGGCGTTCCGTTTCTGGTCCAACCCTATGTCTATACAGGCGATCATTTCGATTACGCCTTCACGCCGCCCGACGCCGGCACCTTCTGGTACCACCCGCATTGCAACACGCTAACCCAGATGGGCCACGGCCTGACCGGGGTGATCGTGGTGGAGAATCCGAGCGATCCGAAATTCGATGCCGAAATGGTCCTCAATCTGCGCGACTGGCGTCTCGGCGATGATGGCCAGTTCATCGACCAGTTCCGGCCCCGCGATGCCGCGAGAACCGGCACCTATGGCACGGTGCGCACCGCCAACTGGCTCGATCAGCCGCAATATGATGCACCGGCCGGCGGGCTGGCGCGGTTGCGCGTCGCCATCACCGATGTCACTCGCATCTATGCCTTTCGTGTCGATGGCGCCGACGCGACAGTCATCGCACTGGACGGCAATCCGGTGCCGCGGCGTTTCTCCCCCGACGCCTTGCTGCTTGGACCGGGCCAGCGCATGGAACTCGCCATTCGCATGCCGGACGAGGAGGGCGCGATCGTCAGCTTGCGGGACGTCAGGGGCACCAAGCCCAAGGTGCTGGCGACCTTGCGTGCGACGGGAGGTTCCCTCAAGCGCGATGTTCGCGATCTTGCTCCCCTGGAGGCCAATCCGGTGGCGGAGGTGGATATCACCAGCGCCCAGCATATCTCGCTGGCGCTGAGCGCCACGGCCGAAAATGTCCCGAGCGACGGCATCTGCGGTTCGCTCGGCTATAGTTTCTGGGCCATCAACAAGGTTCCGTGGCCGGGCGATACGTCGGATCCAACCGCACCGCTGGCCGAACTGAAGCTCGGCAAGAGCTATGTCATCGACATGGAAAACCTGACGCCGCAATCGCATCCGATGCATCTGCACGGCATGAGCTTCAAGGTGCTGTCGTCGTCGACGCGCCAGGTGCAGCCTCTGATCTCCGACACTTATCTCATCGAGCCCAATGAGAAGGTCAGCCTGGGCTTCGTCGCCGACAATCCTGGCGACTGGCTGCTGCACTGCCACATCATAGAGCACCAGAAATCGGGAATGACCAGCTACGTCAGAGTGGTTTGAAGCCGAGCTGTCGTCGAGGCCGTGCAACCGCTCGCGATCGTCACTTGCGCATCATAACGTCAATTGACAACCCTTTGAGCCAATCCAGGACGAGATGCTCGAGGTCGCTGGCGTTGTCATGACAGGTGCACTATATTGTAGTGACAGAGACGCTGAGGATCGGCCAATGAATCTCCAGATCAGGGATCCGCGTGCGCGTGACCTGGCACGACGTCTTGCGGCGAAACGCAAGATTTCCATGACCGAAGCGGTTATCGAAGCGCTTGAATCTGAATTGAAGCGGGAAAGCGGACGCGTTCCCTTGGCGGAGCGGCTAGCTGCTATCGCCGGTGACTTTAAAGCCAAGGCTGGCCAGGGGGGGCGGCCAGTGACCAAGGACGAGATCGACGACATGTGGGGACATCCCTGATGTTCGTCGACACATCCGTCGTTGTCGCAATTCTTTCGGAAGAGGAAGATGCCGGCGAGTGGAGTAACCGCATCGAAGCAGCACCTCACAGGATTACCTCCGCTCTGGTGGTGCTTGAGGCGGCGATGCGGCTTTCCACTATGCTTGCCGTCGAACCTGTGGTTGCGGAAACGGCGATAGAGGCTTTTCTGCGCGAGGCTGAGATCGAAATCGTGCCGATCCACGCAGGCGACGCCAAACTCGCGATCCGGGCGTTTTCAGACTATGGAAAAGGGCGCGGGCATCCCGCCCAGCTCAACCTTGCGGATTGCCTATCCTACGCCTGTGCCAAGAGCCGCGGCTCAATTCTGCTCTACAAAGGCAACGACTTCTCGCATACGGATCTCGCCTAGCGACGTCTACTTTCCCAGCTCGATAGATCGCAGCCGCGCCGCTTCCACGGCCTGGGTGACGAGATTGGTCAGCCGGTCCTCGCCCATCAGTACGGCAAGGGCGGCTGCCGTGGTGCCGTTGGGGCTGGTCACCTGCTGGCGCAGGATGCCGGGCTCTTCGCCGCTTTCGGCGGCGAGCGAGGCAGCGCCGTAGACGGTCTGCATGGCGAGCAGCTTGGCGGTCGCTGCCGGCAGGCCTGCCTTCTCCGCAGCCACGGTCAGTGCTTCGATGAAATGGAAGATATAGGCCGGTCCAGATCCGGACACGGCGGTCACCGCATCCATCAGGCTCTCATCGTCGATGGTGGTCACTTCGCCGCTCGCCGAGAGCAGGTCGGCGACGAAGCGCTTGGTATCGTCGGACACCAGGTGATTGGAAAACACCACCATCATGCCCTTGCCGATGGCGGCAGGCGTGTTGGGCATGCAGCGCACAACAGGCGCGCGGTTGCCGAGGATTTCCTCGAAGGTCGCGGCAGGCGTGCCCGCCGCGATGCTGACGAAAGCCGTGCGGCCGTCGCCGAAGCGCTTGTAGGCGGCGGTGACGTCGCGGATCACCTGCGGCTTCACCGCGATGACGACGAGATCAGGCACGGCATCGGCCGGAATATCGCCGGCATCCGCGGCGGTGCCGCAGCCCAACGCTGCCGCGCGCTGGCGCAGGTCGGCATTGGGCTCTACCACGAAGACCGCCGAAGGCGCGAGTTTGCCGGATTTCAGCCAGCCCGAGAGCATGGCGTAACCCATATTGCCGCAGCCGGCGAGAACAAGCCTGATCGTCATCGAGAGCCTCCGAAAGGTCTTCCCATAGACGCTCGCGCTCCGGTGGGGAAGCCCTGTCAGGGGCGGCCGGAAAATCCCGCACCGCGATCGGGATTGCGCACCGGGATCGGCCGCAGCGACACTTGCCTCAGGCCAAACACGCCGAGCACGAAGAACAGCCAGACCTGATCGCCGCGATGGAAGAAGAAGCTTTCGAGGAAAGCGTTGAGCGCCGCGAACAGCACCACCATCATGAAGAAGTCGCCGAGATAGATATTCTCCTTGCGCAAGGGAATGCGCATGTAGTCGCGCATCGGCGCGATGAGGAAGGTGTGGACCGCCACGCAAAGGGCGGGAATGCCCATCAGCACGGCAATGTCGAGGTAGCCGTCATGGCCATGCACGATGGTCCGGATGTCCCAGGCCCGATCGAAGGGCTGATCCTGGTTGAGCAGCAGCGGCGTGCCCCAGAAGCTTTCATAGCCGTAGCCGGTCCACGGCTTTTTCGCCAGCATGCTGCCCGCGAACTCCCACAGCGTTGCGCGCCCGGTATAGGTGAGATCGGGGAAATAGATCGCCGCCAGATGTTTGACCGGCGGCAGGAAGACGATGCCCAGCGTGCCGACCGCGGTAGCGATAATCGCCAGCGCAAACAGGATCGGCGTGCCGAGCCGCATGCCCATCAGGCTCGGAAACATCACGATCAGGATCGAGAAAGGCACCAGGCCGGCCGTGGTCTTGGAGCCGGTGTGCAGCATGAAGATCATCGCCGCGCCGAAGATCCCGGCACCCCAGAACCGTTGTCCACGCCGGTAGAGATAAAGGCCCGCGAAACTGAAGCAGGCCATGATCGGGCCGGCGATGTTCTTGTGGGTGAACACGCCGCGCCACAGGCCGGCATGTTCGGGTTCCTGTGAATCGGCCGTGTGCATCGCCTCGTGCGGAAAGACGATGAGGCCGAGATAGGAAAGGCCCATCACCACGATTGCCGTGAAGATGATCACCTTGGAAATGGCCTCGGCATCGCGTGGCAGCACCAGGATCGTTGCCATGGTCAGAATCCCGATCATGGTGAAGAAGGCGGCGCGCATGGCCGCGGGCGGATCGGTCGCCAGCACCACGGACAGGAAAAAGAAACCCAGCATCAGCATCCAGGACGGGCTCAGCAGCGAGCGCACGATGCGCGGATCGGCAAAGGCCATCAGCGAGAAGACCGACATGGCGCCGAGCGAGCCGAAGCCAAGCTGGTTGACGATATCGCCGCCGTCGCCGGTGAGTTCCGCGCCGGCCGGCTGGAACGGGCGGAAGGACACCATGATGACGGTGAACAGCAGCGCCGCGATCGCCGTCGCCACGCCTTCGCGCGTGAACGCGGCGCTGAGCGGCGCGCGCTCAGTTTTTCTCAGGCTGGCGGTATTGCTCATTGGCATATCCGAATTCGGCCAGCACGCGACCAAGCGCGACATGGATGGGATAGATGGCGATCGCCGGCGATCCTGTCCGCGCCAGCCGCATCATGCCGCGAAACGGCGAGGCGGCAAGCAGCGCCAGGCTTTTCAGCAGCACTTTGGCGCCGGCGAACGGCGTGCCGGCACGTTTCTTCTTTTCGACCAGCGTCGAAATCACGCCGTTGCGCAGGCTGCGCGCACGGATCCAGCCGGCTTCGACGCGCCGGGCCGGAACGGTTTCATGCACCTGTGCCTCGGCGCACCAGCCGAGCACGAAGCCTCGCTGCGCCGACCGGCTGAGAAAGTCGGAATCGCCGCCGCCCATGAAGTTGAACTTCAGATCGAGGAAGGGTGGCCCCATGGCAACGAGCACGTTGCGCCCGACCAGGAGATTGCCGGACGAATAAAGTGCGGGCACGCGTCCCGTTTCCCGGTAGGGCGGCGCGAAAACAGGATGCCCGGTCCATCTCGCATGGGCCGGATCGGCGAACACGGGCACCTGCGGGCCGCCGACGATATCGGCATCGAGCGCCTCCGCTGCCGCGCACATCCGTTCCAGCCACTGTGGATCGGCGATCTCGTCGTCGTCGATGACCAAGAGATGCCTGAAGTTTGGAAAATGCAGGATCGCCGTCTGCCAGCCGGCATTGTAGGCGCTGCAATTGCCGCGCTCATGCGCGATGATGACCATACCCGGCATCTCGCCGCGCTCGAACAGCGGCAGCGCCGCCTCGGCGCCGGCGCGCAGCTCGGCGTCGTTTTCCATGACGATGACGGCAAAGCGCCTGCCGGTCTCTTGCGCCCGCAATGACGCCAGCGTTTCCAGCACCTGTTCGGGCCGCTTGAAGGTCGGCAAGGTGACGACCGCTTCGACGGCTTCCATGTCAAGCCGCGGAGACCGTCCCGCGATCGATACCAAACCGTCCGACGGCAAAGAGATCATTCGCGTCCAGCCACATGGTGAGTTGCGGTTCTGGTAGCACCACGATGATAACGTTTCGTTAATCACCTTGCACGGAGAAGCCTCCCGGCCGGGGCTTTCGGCCGTTGATTGTCGCCGTTTAATCAAGGGTTCACCGCGCTTTGCTACCGCCTACACCACAGGATAGGTGAGATGCATCTGCTGTTCGCCACATCGATCGTGCCCGATGGCGCTCTCGCCTCGGGCTATGAGATCGCCAATGCCGCGATTATCGCCGCCTTGCGGCGTGCTGGCGCGCGCGTCACGGTCATCGGCTTCACCTGGCCGGGAAAACCCGCCGCCGATCCCGAAAACACCGTGGTTCTGGGTGCCATCGACGTTCGCACGGAAAACGCCTCCGCGCTGCAGAAGCTTGCCTGGGTCGGCAAGGCGATGCTTTCGGGCCTCACATTCGCGTCGGTCAAGCTGCGCACGGTGTCCGACGAAGATGTTCTTGCCGCCATCGAGCGGGCCGGCCCCTTCGACGGTTATGTGCTGAATTCCGTGCAGTTCGCCGGCGCCTTCGAAAAGCTCTTCGCCGACCGGCCCTCGATCTTCGTCGCTCACAATGTCGAGCATCTTTCGGCGCGGGAGAACGCCGCTGCAGCCGGTAGCCTCTTCCAGCGGCTTTTGTTCCGCCGCGAGGCGAGATTGCTTAAGGAAATGGAGCAGCGTCTCTGCCGCCGGGCCCGCTTCATCTTCACGCTGGCCGAGGAAGATCGCGCGGCACTCGATGTCGCCTTGGACGACCGCTCGGCGGTGCTGCCGCTGGTGACGACCGCCAAGACGCCGGCCCGGAAGCCGCGCCGGATCGATTGTGACGCGGCCCTGATCGGCACATGGACCTGGCAGCCGAACCGCACCGGCCTGGACTGGTTCCTCGGCAAGGTGGTGCCGCATCTCGGGCCGGATTTCCGCGTCCGCATCGCGGGCCACATGCCCTCAAGTGTCATCTCGATGCATCCGGGCGTCGAATTCATCGGCCGCGTCCCCGACGCCCAGGCCTTCGTGCGCAGCGCTGCCGTCATACCTTTGATCAGCACGGCCGGCAGCGGCGTCCAGTTGAAGACCATCGAGACTTTCGAACTCGGCCTGCCTTCCGTGGGCACCAGCCGTTCGCTGCGCGGCATTGACCACCGCCCGGCCAATTGCGTCGTCACCGACGATCCCATCGCCTTCGCCAGGGCACTCGAGGCCGCGGCGGCAGACATCCGCGACGTCGACGGCAGCGCGTTCCATCGCCGGCAGGTCGAAGCGCTGGATGCCGCCATCCGGCTCGGCCTCGAAAAGCTGGGGCCGCTCAGGCAGGAGGCGTTTGCATGAACATGCATGCTGCCCGCGCCGCGTTCGGGCTCGACACTTTGAAGACGATCCTCGGCATCTCGGTGCTCGCGATCCACTGGGACGATGCGGTCGCCCTGCTGAACCGCCTGATTGCCGAGCGGCGTTTCACCAAGGTCAGTTTCCTCAACGCTCATAATGCCAACCTCGCCCATACCGACCCGGTCTTCGCCGAGGCGCTGGAAGATTTCCTCATCCTGCCGGATGGCGTCGGCGTCGATCTCGCCGCGCAGTTGCTCTATGGCCAGCCGTTTCCGGACAATCTCAACGGCACCGATTTCGTGCCGGCCTTCCTGCGGGCCTCGACGACGCCGCTGACCGTGGGCCTGCTCGGCGCGACGCGCGTCAACGCGGAGGCGGCGTCCGGCAAACTGGCGGCCATCGCCGCCCAGCACAGTTTCGTGGTCATTCATGACGGCTATTTCTCCGCCGCTCAGGAATCGGAAATCGTCAACCGGATCGCAACGCTGAGGCCAGACGTGCTGCTGGTGGCCATGGGCGTGCCGCGCCAGGAACTGTGGATCGCCAGGCACATCGACGAACATCACTGCACGCTGCCGATCGCCGTCGGTGCGCTGCTCGATTTCTTGAGCGGCTCGGTGCCGCGCGCGCCCCTGTGGATGCGCCGCCTGCGCCTGGAGTGGCTGTTCCGGCTGGCGGTCGAACCGGGCCGGCTCTGGCGACGCTACGTGGTCGGCAATCCTCTGTTCCTGTGGCGGGTCGTCAAACAGAAATTGTCGCGCCGCTCTGCGGGAGATGCCGCATGAACAAGAGGTTTGTTCCAGGCGCTCTTGCCGACCCCAAGCCATTGCCGGGAACACCCACGGCTGCGGTGGTGACGGCAAGCTACGCGCCGGATTTCGAGCGTTGCCGCCTGCTGTGCGAGACAATCGACCGCTATGTTTCAGGCGCGGCACATCATTACATTCTGGTCGAACATCGCGACGTTGCGCTTTTTCGTCGGTTGGAGACCAGCCGGCGCTCGGTCATCGACGAGCGTGAACTGCTGCCGCGCTGGCTGCACGCTCTCGACGATCCGCTCAGCCTGTTCCGGCGCCGCGTCTGGCTCAGCCTGAAGACGCAGCCGCTACGCGGCTGGCATGTGCAACAGCTGCGCCGCATCGCCATATCGGCGCACGCCAGGGAAGATGTGCTGGTGTTCTGCGATTCCGACGTCGCTTTCCTCAAGCCTTTCGACTGCGGCGCCTTCTGGCGCGACGGCAAGGCGCGGCTATTCCGCCGCGAGGGCGTACTCGCCGATGACGGTCACGACGAGCATCTCCTATGGTCGCGCAATGCCGGTTCGGCGCTCGGCATCGACCCGTCCCGGACATCGGTCCACGATTACATTTCGACGCTGATCGCCTGGCGCCGCGACACGGTGCTTGCCATGTGCGGCCAGATCGAAAAAGTCCATGGCCGCGGCTGGGTCGAGGTCGTCGGTCAGGCGCGCAGATTCTCCGAATGCATGATCTACGGCCGCTATGTCGACGATCTGCTGGAAGGTGCCGGCCATTTCCACGCATCGGAGGAATTCTGCCGCATCCACTGGACCGGTGAAGCACTGTCGGACGACGAGTTCCGCCGCTTCGTCGGCGCCATGGCGCCGGAGCAGGTGGCGATCGGCATGCAATCCTTCATCGGCACCGATATCGGCCGCATCCGTCGCCTGATCGGGCTGGATGAAGCATGATCCTCAAAAGTGGGATCCGGTCTTCGGAAAAGATCATGCTCGGGCAAGAAGTCTAGACGGATTTCGCCGGCTTGCGCAGCGCCGAATAGGTCAGCAGCATCGACGCGAGATAGAGCAGCAGGAAGACGACGTTGAGCGACAGCACCAGCTTCGGCGTATCGGCAATGGTGTTCAGCACGTAGGTCAGCAGCAGCGCCTTCAGCGCAGCGAGCAGGCCGAGATTGAGCGCCCGCACCAAAGTCTGGCCACGCGCGAACAGAAGCTCAGCCTGGTATTCGACCAGGTTGCGCAGGCCCGGAACGCAGATCGCCAGCGCCACCAAGGGGGCCGCCTCGGCGACATTCCTGCCGAGCGCGTTGGGAAAGAAATGCAGCACGATGGCGAGCGTCAGCAGCGCCAGCGTCGAGACGGCGAACACGCCGCCCTCGATACCGCTCTTGACCGCCAGCCGCGACAAGAGTTCCGGCGCGCGCATCATGCGCTGCACCAGCATCATCGAAAAGGTGCGAATGGGGATTGCCGTCAGGTCGACCAGCCGCATGATGATGGCATAGATGCCGGCCAGGTGCGGTCCTCCGATGGCCAGCACCAGCAGCTTGTCGAATTCCATCTGCAAGTAGAACAGCACCTCGGCGCCGGCCACGTAGATCGAATCCGCAAGCCGGCGAAGATAAAGTTCGGTGCGCAGCCGCAGCCGCTGGCGCGGATAGAAGAAGCCGAAGGCGAGCAGCAGCGAGGCGGCATTGGCGCCGATATAGAACCAGGACCACACCCAGACGCTGTGCTGTCCCCAGACCATGAACAGCACGGCGCCAAGCGCCCGCAATGCCGTGGCCAGAATCGTCAGCAGCGCGGCGCGGCCGAACCTGCCGAGGCCGTTGTTGACGATCAGCGCCACTTCCACCGGCCGCCACAACAGCGCCTCGGCAAAGACGACGGCCGAAAACACCGATAGCGGCACGGTGCCGGCGAAGAAGATCGCGTAAACGCCGAACGAGCTCGCGGCCAGCAGCGGCAGCGAAGCGACGCCGAGCAGCAGGAACCCGGCGCTGAAGGTGCCGATCAGATTGGGCCGGATGGTCGCGGTGCGATAGAGCGCCGAGATGAAGCCGAAGGCCAGGAGGCGCGACAGCATCACCCCGGCTGCCGACGCGGTGGCGAACATGCCGAAATCGGAGATGGACAGCGTGTTGGCCAGCGCGATGAAATAGGCGAGGGAAAACACCAGGCGCCCGCCGGCGCCGCTGATCGCCGACAGATAGTCGCGGACCAATCCCCGGCGTTCGGCCACGAAGGTGCCGATCCGGGTGAGGGTCCGCCTTTGCGGTATGTCGCTGGCCTCAGTCATGCGTCGGGGAAGGCATAGGCGGGAATGTTTAACGTGCCGTTCTGAGGCGTTCCGCATGGGCTGAATTTATGCAACCAAGGCGGGAAACCTTCCCCTTCCAGCTAGGAAAATTAACGTTTTGTTTTCTATGCTTGTTTAGCGTGACTTAACGAATGGCCGACCGCCGCTGCCAAGCGGCCAAGAGTGAAGCTCCAAGACAATGGTCGACAGGAATGATCGTGAGGATTGGAAGCGCGAGCGCTCGTTGCTGGCGTTGGGCCAGGCCGTGCGCGGTGAGGACGACGCATCGCTGGTCTCGATAGGGGATCGCGCGGACCCGTCATGGCGCGAGGATGCGGCCACGCGCCACCGGTTGGCCCGTTCCCGGCGCGAAGTGCGGACCTCGCCCGCCAGCATGGGAACAGAGCGGTTCCAGCCGGACGAGCACCCGGCGGCGCAAGACGACGTTCGCCGCCCGCAGGAGACCGGTGTCGACGATTTGCCGCCAGCGACGCACACAAGGACCGCCTCCAAAGAGCATTCCGGCAGCGGCCCGCATGATGCGTCCGGATCTCGGTATGCGAGACAGGCGGATGCATCCGCCGGCGATGGTCAGGACGACCAGCAGTGGAAGCCGCTGATCGATCCGATGCAGGTGGTTCGCGGCATCGCCAGATCCAAGGCGCTGATCGTCACGACCACGATACTGGGCGCCGGGCTCGGTATCGCGATCGCTTTGTCCATGCCGAAGAAATATGAAGCCACCGCCGAACTGATCGTCGACCCGCGTGATCTCAAGCTAACCGACCGCGATCTCACCCAGAATGTGGTCGCCTCCGACGCCACGCTCGCCATCGTCGAAAACCAGGTCCGGGTGCTGACCTCGGGCACTGTTTTGAACAAGGTCGTCGACAAGCTCAACCTCGTCAACGACCCGGAGTTCAATGGCCAGGGCAGCGGCGGCCTCGGCGTCATCTCGCTCGTCCGTTCGATCCTGTCGCGCCACGATGGGCCGGGCGGCGTCGACGATGCCCGCCGCCGCGCGCTCGCCGTCGGCAATCTGGCCGAAAGCCTTTCGGTGGAGCGCGGCGGCAAGACCTTCGTCATCACCGTCAGCGCCGTTACGCAGAATGGCGAGAAATCGGCTCTCATCGCCAACACGATGACGGATGTCTTTCTCCAGACCTTTGGCCAGATCCAGTCCGATACCGCCGGCCGTGCGACGGATGAATTGACGGCAAGGCTCGGCGAACTGCGCAAGGGGGTCGAAGCGGCTGAACGCAAGGTCGAGGAATTCAGGGCCTCGCACGACCTCGTCGACGCGCAGGGCCACCTGATCAGCGACGACGAGATGCTGAAGCTCAACGAACAGCTGTCGGTCGCTCGCGCCCGTACGCTGGAGCTTAATGCCAGGGCGGCTTCGGCGCGCGCGGTCGACGTCAACTCGGTTCTGTCCGGCACCTTGCCCGAGGAGATCAACTCCAACACGATGAGCGAATTGCGCTCGCAATACGCGGCGCTCAAGCAGGAATCCGATCGCGCCGCCATCCGGCTCGGCCCGCGCCACCCCGAACTCCAGGCGATCAATGCACAGCTTGCCGGCGCGCGCGACCGCATCGCCGGCGAACTGCGTCGCATCGCATCGTCGCTGCAGGTCGATCTGAAGCGCGCCGTCCAGCTCGAGCAGGATCTGGCCTCGCGCCTGGCGCAGCTCAAGGTCCGCAGCGGCGACGTCAACAGCGATCTGGTATCGATGCGCGAACTGGAGCGTGAAGCCACGGCCAAGCGCTCCGTCTATGAACAGTTCCTGCTGCGCGCCAAGGAGACCGGCGAGCAGAAGGACATCAACACCGCCAACATGAATGTGATTTCCAAGGCCTTCGCGCCGCTCGAGCCGAACGGCCCGTCGCGGGCCGTGGTCGTGCTCGCCGGCCTGCTCCTGGGTCTTGCCTCCGGCATAGGCCTTGGCGCCATGCGTGGCGCCTATGAGAGCTTGCGCGAGACCGCGACTTCGCGATCGCGCCATGGCCGCAAGGCATCGCTCGAGGAACAGTCATTCCGGGCAGCACCTCCGCCTGTGCCGCCAATGCCGGCATCGCCGGTGCCCCCGGCACCGCCGCCGCCTGCACCACCGCCGCCCGCCGCGAAGGCCGAAGCCGCTTCCGTCGAGAGGTCCGGGCGGATCGGCGCTCTCATGGCGAAGCTACGCAAGGCTGTATCCCGCGAGCCGTCCGCCGAGGCGCGTGAAGCCATTTCCAACGAGTTCGCCTCACCTGCTGCGGCCGGAAACACGCGGCCGCCGGACACTTCCATGCTTCCTCGGTATCCGCACCCGGATCCCGCCTTCATGCCCCCGCCGGCTTACCCGCAGCCGCCGTTCCCACCGGGTGCCGATGCCGCATATCCGCGGACGATGTATCCGCCGTCACGGTGGCCGCTCATGCCGCCGCCGCAGGCGATGTATCCGCTTCCTGCTTCGCCGTCCTATCCCCAAGCGCAGCCGATGGGCTACCCGCAGATGCAGCCCTGGCAGACGCGGGCGCCGGCAGGCTCCCCCTACGGCCAGGCATTGGCGCCGTTTGCCGGGCACATGCCGTATCCGCCGCAGCCCGCTCCGCCTCAGCCGCCGGACTATCCAGCCCAGCCATCGGCGGATACTGCTCCACGGGTCGAGGAAGGCGCCGCACAGGCGCCGATCGAGGAAATTCGCGCCAGCCTGCGCGAATTCCGCGAGGC
Organism: Mesorhizobium sp. M0152; assembly: GCF_040322415.1. NCBI lineage: Bacteria > Pseudomonadati > Pseudomonadota > Alphaproteobacteria > Hyphomicrobiales > Phyllobacteriaceae > Mesorhizobium > Mesorhizobium sp. M0152. Next base: position 12,336 of record NZ_JAMYTH010000011.1, on the reverse strand, counting down.
GGTTCGCGAACTCACCGAGAGCCGCGCCCGCCGCCGCTACTTCTGAGCCATACAAAAGTCTTCGGTGCCGAACAAAACCCCGCCGGTTTCGAGTAAACGGCATGAGACGGCGCTTTGACGGGATTGCGTGCTTGAATTTTCGTGAAAATGCCGCGCTTGTGCATGTCGCCAAAAGCATGCATCCGGGCCTGGTTCAAGGCTTGTCCGAAACGGTGTCGAGGGTTGTCCATGGCCGAATTGATTGACGGAAAGAGCGTCGCCGAAGACGTGGTGCGGACGGTCAAGACGCTGACCGCCGAGCTTGTCGCCAAGGGCAAGGCGAAGCCTGGTCTCGCGGTGGTTATCGTCGGCGAGGATCCGGCGAGCCAGGTCTATGTCGCCTCGAAATCCCGCACCGCCAAGGAATGCGGCTTTCATTCGCTCCAGCATACGTTGCCGGCCGAGACATCCCAGGACGCGCTGCTCAAACTCATCGGCGAGCTCAACGCCGACCCTGCCATCAACGGCATACTGGTGCAGCTTCCGCTGCCCGCCCATGTCGACGCCGGCAAGATCATCCAGGCCATCGCGCCGGAGAAGGACGTCGACGGCTTTCATTTCATCAATGTCGGCAAGCTCGGCACCGGCGAACTCGAAACCGCCTTCGTGCCCTGCACGCCCGCCGGCTCGATGCTTCTGATCGAGCGCGTGCGCGGCAAGGACCTGTCCGGCCTCAACGCCGTCGTCGTCGGCCGCTCCAACATCGTCGGCAAGCCGATGGCCAACCTCCTGCTCGCCGCCAACTGCACCGTCACCATCGCGCACAGCCGCACCAAGGATTTGCCGGCACTTGCCCGTACCGCCGACATTCTTGTCGCCGCGGTCGGTCGGCCTGAGATGATCAGGGGTGATTGGGTGAAGCCCGGCGCCACCGTTATCGATGTCGGCATCAACCGCATTCCCGCACCCGAAAAGGGCGAGGGCAAGTCCCGCCTCGTCGGCGATGTCGCCTATGCCGAAGCGGCCAGGCAAGCGGGCGCCATCACGCCGGTGCCCGGCGGTGTTGGGCCGATGACCATTGCCATGCTGATGGCCAATACGTTAGCCTCCGCCTACCTCGCGGCCGGGTTGAAACGGCCCTCCTTCTGAAAGCGCCAGCTTTGCCGAACCCCTCTGTCTCCCAGGAACGGCCGGTCATGAATGATCCCGTTCAAGGCGGCCGGCAATTCGCATTCCTGCTGGTCGACAAGTTCTCCATGTTCTCGCTGGCCGCCGCGATCGACACGTTCCGTTCGGCGAACCGGCTGCTCGGCCGCGATTTCTACGGCTGGACGACAGTGTCGGCCGATGGCGATCCGGTAATGGCTTCCAACGGCCTGCCGCTCAAGATCGACTACAGCGTCGCCGACCTCCCAGCGGTCGATATCCTCTTCGTTTCGGTCGGGCTGACGACGGAATTCCCAGGCAAGAGCAAGGTGCTGGCGGCGCTGCGCAGCTGGGGCCGGCGCGGCAATGCGCTTGGCGCGCTATCGGTCGGATCTTATTTGCTGGCCGAGGCCGGCCAGCTCGAAGGCTATCGTTGCACCATCCATTGGGAAAACCGCGCCGGCTTCGTCGAGCGCTTTCCCGACATCAACTGCACCGGCAATGTCTTCGAGATCGATCGCAAGCGCTACACCTGCGCCGGCGGCACCACCTCGATCGACCTGATGCTGGAGATCGTGCGCGGCGATTTCGGCTCGAACCTCGCCAACGGCGTCGCCAACCAGTTCCAGCACGAACGCATCCGCTCGGCCGGCGACCGCCAGCGCGTCGGGCCGGAACGCGACCTGACCGGCAAGTCCGAGAAACTCAGGCGCATCGTCGAGCTGATGGCCGATCACCTCGACGAGCCGCTGTCGGCGGTGCAACTCGCCAAGTCGGCCGGCCTTTCGGTGCGCCAGGTGGAGCGCCTTTTCCTGCGCCATCTCAACGTCACGCCCGGCCGCTACTACATGCGGCTGCGGCTGGAGCGGGCGCGCGAACTGCTGCGCCAGACCAACATGCCGATTCTCGATGTGGCGATCGCGACCGGCTTCACCTCGCATTCCTATTTTGCCCAGAGCTACCGGCTGCAGTTTGGCCGCCCGCCTTCCGAAGAGCGGCGCACGACCTACTGAGCGACATCCATGTACAGGGCTTCGAACTCAGCTTGGCAAAAAGCCTGACGACGGGCCTGCGATGCCGCCAGTTTGTTGCCGGCATCGCCATAGGAATTTTTTCTTGACATCCTGACCGCAGCTATGGTAGGTATTCATCCACGGTGCAGATGTGCGCCAGTGACCGCTTCTCAACCCAACGCGCCGGCGAACGCTCCCCGTTAACCCGGATTCGTTGCCCTGCATCCATGCGCCTCGGGCTTGTGTCCCGATCCGCGCTCAAATAGTTTCCCCGTGCGGACGAGGGGGCTAACTCAGGAGATTTCGATGGCGGGACTTGCACGGAGCGTCGCTGCGGCGATCCTCCTTTTGTCGATGACGACGTTCGGCTTTGCCGCGAACAAGGTCATCGTCATTCTCGATGCCTCCGGCTCGATGTGGGCGCAGATCGACGGCAAGCCCAAGCTCGAAATCGCCCGCGAATCGCTGAGAACCGTGCTTCAGTCGGTTCCCGCCGACGACGAGATAGGCTTCATGGCCTACGGTCATCGCGAAAAAGGCAGCTGCGAGGATATCCAGTTGATCGTGCCGCCCCAGGCAGGCTCGGCAAGCGCCATCTCGGCCGCTGCCGACAGTCTGAAGTTCCTCGGCAAGACGCCGCTGACATCAGCCGTCAAGCAGGCGGCCGAAGCGCTGAAATACACCGAGGACAAGGCGACCGTCGTCCTCATCACCGATGGGCTTGAAACCTGCGGTGGCGACCCCTGTGCGCTTGGCAAGGAATTGGAGGCGTCCGGCGTCGACTTCACCGCCGATGTCGTCGGCTTCGGCCTGACCGCCGACGAAGGCAAGCAGATCGCCTGCCTCGCCGACAACACCGGCGGCAAATACATCCAGGCCTCCGACGAAAAGGCTTTGCAGGAGGCGCTTGTCGAGACCGTGGCGGCACCGGCGGCCGCTCCCGAACCGGCTCCGGCGCCTGCGCCCGAACCCGCGAAACCGGAATTCAACTTCCAACCGACGGTGGTGATGGCCGAAGGCGGCGAGCCGATCACCGACGGCAATGCCTGGGAGATCTACAAGGCCAAGTCCGACGGCTCGCGCGGGGATTCCGTCACCACCGAATATGGCACCTACAACGGCAATCTCGAGCCCGGCGACTATGTCGTCGTCGCCCGCGACGACGAGGCCAAGGTCGAGCAGAAGGTCAAGATAGAGGCGGGTCAGGTCTACAAGCCGTTGTTCACCTTGAACGCCGGCACGGTGCTCATCCATCCGCGGCCGAGCCAGGGCGCCGAAATCAGCGACGAAGCCCATGTCGATCTCGCCTATCCCGGTGGCAACACCACCCACTACGGCGACACCAAGGTCATCGTCCCGGCGGGCGAACAGAAGATCATGGTCGAGATCGGCGCCGGCACCGTCACCGAGACCGTCCAGCTGGCCGCCGGACAGACCATCGAAAAGGACGTGGTCGTCGGGGTCGGTCACGCCGTCCTCAACGCCTATTACACCGCTGGCGGCGACAAGGCCGACAGCTCGGGCATCGGCTTCCAGATCGTCAAGGCGAAGAAGAAGATCGACGGCTCGCGCGACAGCGTCGAGCACTCCTATGGGCCTGATTGCAAATTCTGGCTGCCGCCGGATGACTATGTTGCGATCACCACACTCGATCTTGCGGTTGTCGAGCAGCCGTTCACCGTCAAGGTCGGCGACAGCCTGGACGTGAAAGTCACGCTCGATGCGGGCGTGCTCGCAATGTCGGCGCCCGGCGCTTATTCGATCGAGGTGCTTTCGTCGAAAAAGGACATTGAGGGCAAGCGCAAATCGCTCGGCTTGAACTACGGCGACAGCTGGCAGCAGACGATCCCGGCCGGCGATTATGTCGTTGTCCGGCACATGTCGGACGAAGGCCATGACAAGGAGATGCCTGTGACGATCAAGGCCGGCGAACGGACCGAGATCACGGTTCAGTAGGCCCCCTCTATCCGCGAGATCGATGGCGAGGAACGGTTCAAGGTGGTCGGCATCGTCGGGGAGAAGCTGTTCACCGGCGTCTTCGTCTGGCGGGGCGAGCTGCCCCGCTTCGCTTCATTTCGGTGAGAAGGAGCAACAAGGGTGAAGAACGAGCATATCTCACTACCTGCTGACCCGGCTGACGCCGAAGATTTCGACGTGGCGGCCGAGGCGATGGACCGGGGCCAGCGCGCCCGCCTGATCCGCAAGACGAGGACCGGGCTTGGCCTATCGCAGTCCGAGTTTGCCAGCCGCTTTCGGGTTCCGGTCGGCACCCTGCGCGATTGGGAACAGGCGCGGGCAACCGCACCGGATTTCGCCATCGCCTATGTACGGGTGATCGGTCGGCATCCGGACATGGTGGCGAAGGCTGTCGCATAGCTTGCGTTGCCGGGAGTTTCGGCTTGCATGTCGTAGTTGTCCATTTTCATTGCAGCGCGAATTCCGCTGCGGCGGTTCCGAACGCGCTGGCGCCGTGGTCGGCGCGGCCCACCAGCTGCCGCAATCCGGCAAAAAGCTCGCGGCCGAAGCCGAATTCATTGCCGATGAGGTCGGCATCCGCTGTTCGCCGCAGCGCGAATTCCGCCGCCGGCACCAGGACTTCGAGCGTTCCCGCATCGGCATCCAGCCGAATGACGTCGCCGTCGTGGATCCTGGCGATCGGCCCGTCCTCGACTGCTTCCGGCGTCACGTGGATCGCCGCCGGCACCTTGCCCGAGGCGCCCGACATGCGCCCGTCGGTGAGCAGCGCCACGCGCTGGCCGCGATCCTGCAGGATGCCGAGCACGGTGGTCAGCTTGTGCAACTCCGGCATGCCGTTGGCCTTTGGGCCCTGGAAGCGGACGACCGCGATGAAATCGCCGGTGAGCGTCCCCGCCTTGAAGGCGTCGTTCAGCCCTTGCTGGCTGTCGAACACCTTGGCCGGCGCCTCGATGATGCGCCGCTCCGGCTTGACGGCGGAAGTCTTGATGACGGCATGGCCGAGATTGCCTGACAGCACCTTCAGGCCGCCTGTCGGCTGGAACGCCTTCTTGAACGGGGCCAGCACCTTTTCGTCGCCGCTGGCGCGCGGTGCGGCTTCACGCACGACGCTGCCGTCGGCACCGAGCTTTGCCTCGACCGCATAGGGCCGCAGGCCTTCGCCCCACACAGTCTGCACATCCTCGTGCAGGACGCCTTCGTCGAGCAGTTCGCGGATCAGGAAGCCGAGCCCGCCGGCGGCGTGGAAATGGTTCACGTCGGCAAGACCGTTCGGATAGACGCGCGCCAGCAGCGGCACGGCTTCCGAGAGGTCCGAAATATCCTGCCAGGTAAGCGCAATGCCGGCCGCCGCCGCCATGGCGATGAGATGGATGGTGTGGTTGGTCGAGCCGCCGGTGGCATGCAGGCCGACGACGCCGTTGACGATCGAACGCTCGTCGATCATCCGGCCGACCGGCGTATAGGCATTGCCGAGTGCGGTGATCGCCAGCGCCCGCTTCGTCGCTTCGCGGGTCAGGGCGTCGCGCAGCGGCGTGCCGGGGTTGACGAAGGAAGCGCCCGGCGTGTGGAGGCCCATGATCTCCATCAGCATCTGGTTGGAGTTGGCGGTGCCGTAGAAGGTGCAGGTGCCCGGGCCGTGATAGGATTTGGACTCGGCCTCCAGCAGTTCGGCGCGTCCCGCCTTGCCTTCGGCATAGAGCTGGCGGATCTTGGCCTTTTCGTCGTTCGGGATGCCCGTGGTCATCGGCCCGGCCGGGATGAACACCGCCGGCAGATGGCCGAAGGTCAGTGCCGCGATCACCAGCCCCGGCACGATCTTGTCGCAGACGCCGAGATAGACGGCGGCGTCGAACATGTTGTGCGACAGCCCGATCGCCGCGGCCATGGCGATGACATCGCGCGAAAACAGCGACAGCTCCATGCCGGGTTGTCCCTGGGTGACGCCATCGCACATCGCCGGCACGCCGCCGGCCACCTGGGCGAGGCCGCCGGCCTCGCGCGCCGCCTCCTTGATCAGGGCAGGGTAGGTCTCGAACGGCTGATGCGCCGACAGCATGTCGTTGTAGGAGGTGATGATGCCGAGGTTCGGCACCTTGTCGGCACCAAGCGCCAGCTTTTCCGAGGGGCTGCAGACCGCAAAACCATGGGCAAGGTTGCCGCAGGACAGCACCGACCGGTTGGCGGTGTGGCTCGATGCAGTAGCGATGCGGCTAAGATAGGCCTCGCGCCCCGCCTTCGAGCGTTGGCGGATGCGGTCGGTGATGGCTTCGATGTCGCGTCTTGCGGTCATGGCGGTCGGTCCTTTCAAGCGAGGTCCCGGAAACATCCTCCCGCCGTTTGCCGAGACCATTGTGAATCTGGAATCAGGGTGCCCAGAAAACCTCTACGGGCTTGCGTGCGGCGTCGAGCACGGCGCGGATCGGCTTTCGCGGTCCGGGCGCAATCGCCCCGTCGAAGGCGCTGCGCTTGTCCTCGCCCTCTATGTGCAGCGCGATCAAACCGGCATCGACAATGCGCGCCAGCGCCAGCGTCAGCCGCGGTTCACCCGCACTCAACGCATGAACCGGCAGCACGATCCTGTCCGAAGACGGATCGAGCAGCTTTGCCAGGTCGTCGGCATCGGGGAAGAACGACGCAGTGTGGCCGTCCAGCCCCATGCCGAGCACGACGACGTCGAGCGGCCAGGGCAATGACCGCAGGGCCGCATCGTCGGATGTGGCCGCATCCTCGATGCCGGCGCCTTCGTGGTAGAGCGGTACGAAGCGCGCTGCCTTGGCTGCGTTCTGCAACAGATTGGCGGCAACCAGCCCGGCATTGGAGCGCGGCGAGGAGGCCGGCACGAAGCGCTCGTCGACCAAGGTCACGATCACTTTGTCCCAGGCGATCGGCGACGCTGAAAGTGCCGCGAGGAATCTCGCCGGCGTCGTGCCGCCGGAAACCGCCAGCAGCGCCGTGCCGCGCTCGGCTATCGCCTTGGCCAGGCGGGCCGAGACTTCCGCGGCCAGCGCGGCGGCCAATTCCGGGCGATCGGAAAAGGCGTTCCATCCATAGCTGGCGCTGTTCAATTGCTCTCGTGCCATGTCCGCCCGTCACGTTCGATCAGTGCTATGGAAGCCGAGGGTCCCCAAGTGCCCGCGGTATAGCCCTGTGCCTCCTGCCGGGCACTCTCCCAGGCGTTCTGGATCGGGTCGATCCATTTCCATGCCGCCTCGACCTCGTCACGGCGCATGAACAGGGTCTGGTTGCCACGGATGACGTCCATGATCAGCCGTTCATAGGCGTCGGGCGCGCGGCCGTCGAAGGACTGCGCGAAACTCATGTCGAGCGAGATCTGGCGCAGCCGCATGCCGCCGGGACCCGGATCCTTGATCATGATGAACTGCTTGACGCCTTCGTCGGGCTGCAGCCGGATGACCAGCTGGTTGGCGAAGATCGGCCCGGCGCTGTCGCCGAAGATCGAATGCGGGATCGGCTTGAATTCGATGACGATTTCCGAAACCCGCGTCGCCAGCCGCTTGCCGGTCCTCAGGTAGAACGGCACGCCCGACCAGCGCCAGTTGCCGATCTCGGCCTTGATGGCGACGAAGGTCTCGGTATTGCTGTCCTTGCCGAGTTCCTCGACATAGCCTTTCACCGGCCCGCCGGCCGAGGCACCGGCGCGGTACTGGCCTCGCACGGTGTGCTTCGGTGCCTCGTTGCCGTTGACGCGCTTCAGCGCCCGCAGCACCTTCAGCTTCTCGTCGCGCACGGCGTCGGCGTCCATCGACGATGGCGCTTCCATGGCGACGAGGCAGAGCAGCTGCAACATATGGTTCTGCACCATGTCGCGCAGCGCACCGGCCTTGTCGTAATAGGTAACGCGGTCTTCCAGGCCGACGGTTTCAGCCACGGTGATCTGCACATGGTCGATATGGGCGGAGTTCCACAGCGGCTCGTAAAGCGCGTTGGCAAAGCGCAGCGCCATCAGGTTCTGCACCGTCTCCTTGCCGAGATAATGGTCGATGCGGAAGATCTGGCTTTCGTGGAAATCGTCGCCGACCAGATCGTTGAGCGTCTGGGCCGAGGCCAGGTCGCGGCCGATCGGCTTCTCCAGCACGATGCGCGAATTCGGCGTGATCAGATTGTGCTCTTTCAGCTTGTGCGAAATATCGCCGAACAGCGCCGGCGCCACCGCCAGGTAGAAGGCGCGGATGCGATCGCTGTCGCCGATCGCCTTCTTGAGCTTGTCGAAGCCGGCGCCGGTCGTCGCATCGGCCGAGACGTAGGACAGCCGCGCCAGGAAGGTCATCAGTTCCTTGGCGTCGATGTCGGCCGCCTTGACGTGGTCGGAGATCGCCTGTTTGGCGAAGGACTGGAATTCCTCATCGCTCATCTTCGAGCGCGACGTGCCGATGATGCGCGTCGGCTCGGAGAATTGATGGTCGCGCTGGCGGTAGTAGAGCGAAGGCAGAAGCTTGCGTTCCGACAGATCGCCGGTGCCACCGAAAATGATGAAATCGAAAGGCTCGACGGGGATGATCTGGCTGGTCATGGTCTGTCCGCTTTGACGCCGGTCGCAAGTACGCGGCTGGATATAATCTAATCGATTTAAATTTTCCAGTGCCATGGTGTCACATCGAGGACCAATCGCTGCATACTGGTTCGGTCCACATGTGCGCTTGACACCGGCGTCCCCCGGAGGCTTGTCGCTAGGCGACGACTCCCGAAAGCGTTCGCAGTTGCAGCATAGAACGTGAATGTGACGAAAGCTAAGGGGGAAATCGGCGCGGCCGTCGCGGCATGCGTCATGACGATGGGGCCTGTTATGCCAGTGGTGGGATGATCTCAATGAGCGGGAAAACCATGCGTCTCGAAAACAAGGTCGCCATTGTCACGGGCGCGGCGTCCGGCTTCGGCGAAGGCATGGCGAAGCGCTTCGCGCAAGAGGGCGCGCGGGTGCTCGTCGCCGACCTCAACGCCAAGGGGGCCGAGCGCGTGGCCAACGAGATCGGCGAAAGCGCGATCTGGACCCAGACCGATGTTTCGCTGCGCTCCGAATTCGACGAGATGGTCCATGCCGCCAAAAGCGCCTTCGGCCGCATCGACATCATGGTCAACAATGCCGGGTTTACCCATCGCAATGGCGACATGCTCGAGGTCGACGAGGAAACTTTCGACCTGATCACCGCCGTCAACATGAAGGCGGTCTATCACGCGGCCCTTGCCGTGGTGCCGGTCATGGAGCGGCAAGGCGGCGGCGTCATCCTCACCACGGCTTCCACCGCCGGTCTCAGGCCACGGCCGGGCCTCACCTGGTACAATGCGTCGAAGGGCTGGGTGATCACCGCCACCAAATCGATGGCGGTGGAACTCGCGCCGAAGAACATCCGCGTCAATTGCCTTTGCCCGGTCGCCGGCGAAACCGGCATGCTGGAGAAGTTCATGGGCGCCGACACGCCTGAAATCCGCGAGAAGTTCCGGGCATCGATCCCGCTCGGGCGGCTATCGACACCGCTCGACATCGCCAACGCGGCACTTTGGCTGGCATCCGACGAAGCCGCTTTCATCACCGGTGTGGCGCTGGAGGTCGACGGCGGACGCTGCATCTGAGGCGCATCGCGATTGCAAGTTTCGGAGCAGGCATCGCGTTGCCACCGGGTTCGACTTGACTCGAAGTTGCCCGGAGCAATTCCGGGAAAAGTGTGAAACGGGTTTGTCCGGAATTGCCTAAAAAATGGTTGGCGCAGTAGGTATCAGGCGCCGGTCTTGATGTAGCTCTTGTAGATCCAGCCAGTCTTGCCGTTGTAGACGACTTGGCACCATTGCTTGCAACTCATCACCTGCACCGAGCTTTTGGCGGGCACCGTGCCGATGACTGCTGCATTCTTCTTCGGACCGGTGCGCATGGTCACGGCCCTGAGAGTCCGGCCCGACCCGGCAGCGGCCACTTTCCGTGGCTTTTCCTTGGCTTGGCTGCCGTCGCCTTCAACCGCCGCGGGCTGCGGAGCCGGCACGTGCGGCTGCGCCTCCGGGATGGCTGCGGCCGGGATGGCGGCGGTTTGTGCGCCATCGGGATTGCTGCCCGTGGCCGGAGTGGGCGCGGCGACCTTCGCAAGTTCGGTGCTGGCATCGGTATGGGCTGCCGGCTGCGTGAATGCCGCCGCTTTGTTCAGGGCCTGTTGAGCCTGTTTCGCCACCTGGTCGGAAGAAGTCGGAGCGGGAGCGGACACGGCCTTCGGCTGTGCGCCCGTCCAACGGGGATCATTGGCCGAGAGTGCCGGAATGTCGGCTTCAGCGACAGCGACGGTTGGTGAAACCTGGTCGGACTTGCGCGCCGCCTGCGGCACGGCTGCCGCGGTCACCGTGGTCCCCGGAGCGGCGATCTTGGTCGTTTTGACCGGGACAGCCGGAACGGTCTGCTCGGTGCTGGCAGCCGCTTGCCTCTCGCTCGCCGGCAATGCCAGCCAGAGCGCCACCGCCGCCACGCCAAGCAGCGCGGCAGTGCCGACCGCGGCAATCACCAGATGGGAATTGGAACGAACTTCCTGCCAAAATGACGGGCGCATGTCATAGCCGAATTGCATGGCAAAGCGCCGACGTTCCGGAGCACCGAAACCGAAGGGCTCTCTCACTCTTGCAACCTCCATAAGCGGGCCGGTGTTCTTACGATCAAATACCGCAAATCGTGCATTCGATCAGCATCGGTCCCAAATCAAAAGCGGGCGAGCCCGCATAAGTCCCCGTATAGAAGCCCATATCGGGCATCTTTTACCCGTGATTGTGGCATCAGTGCGCCATTGCGGGGGATTCTGCGCTATTGCCGGGGATTCCGCAACGCATGGCCTGGGCAAGAAATATTACAGCAATATTACAATGACCGGATCGATCTAAATCCTGTCCCGCAGAGCGAACCAGTTGAGTGCGAGGAAAAGCAGCGGCGCGCGAAAGCGCCGGCCGCCTGGGAACGGCGGAATTTTCAAATCCTCGATCAGCTTGAGCCGGTCGCGGTTGCCGGCAACGGTCTCGGCGTAGAGCTTGCCGAAGAAGTTCGACAGCATGACGCCATGGCCGGAATAGCCGCCGGCCGAGATCACGTTCGGCATCACTTCGCGCACGAACGGTTTTCTCGGCACCGTGATGCCGACATAGCCGCCCCAGCCATGCGTGATCTCGATATCCTTCAACGCCGGGTAGAGTTCCGCGATCTGGCGGCGGATGTGGATGTGGATATCCCTAGGATCGTTGACGCCATATACCTCGCGTCCGCCGAACAGCAGCCGTCCGTCCCTGGATCTGCGGAAATAACGCACCACGAAGCGGGAATCGTCGACCGACTCGCCGCCCGGAAGCACGTTCGAATCCGCTCCAAGCGGCACGGTCGCGCCGATGAACGAACCGATCGGCATGATGTGCGAGGCACTCACCGGCTCGATCGTGCCGCCATAGGCATTGACCGCGACCAGGCATTTCTGCGCCGTGACCGTCCCTTTGGCTGTCGAAACCTTCACCATGCCGCCGCTCGAAACAATGCCGGTCGACGGCGTCCCCTCGAACAATTGTGCGCCGGCCTGTGCCGCCACCCGCGCCGTGCCGATCACCAGTTTCATCGGATGGATGTGGCCGGTGCCGGTGTCGCGCGTGCCGCCGAAATAGGCGGTCGAGCCCAGCCGCTGCGCAGTTTCCGTCGCATCCATGAAAGAAATATGCGGATAGGAAAAACGGCCGGCCATGATCTCGGCATGCGCCTTGTACTCGTCGACATAGCGCGGCTTGTGCGCAACCGAGAGCTGGCCCGGCATGTAGTCGATATCGATCTGGTTGGCGGCGGCGAATTCGAGGAGATGCGCCTTCGCCTCCTCGGCGAGATCGAACAGTGCCTTGGCACGGGAAAATCCGTATTCCGCCTCCAAGTCTTCGACCCAGGCCCGCTGTCCGGTGCCAAGCTGGCCGCCATTGCGCCCAGACGCGCCATCACCGAAGCGATGCGCCTCGATCAACACGACATTGGTTCCCGCCTTGGCAAGATGGGCGGCCGCCGACAGCCCGGTGAACCCGCCTCCAATGATGACGACGTCGCAATTCCGGTCGCCGTCGAGCGCCGGATACTCGGCCCGTGGGCCGGCCGTGTCCTCATACCAGGACCGGCCAGGGGAGATTGGGGATTGGTAGGGCATGATGCTCGACAAGGGAGGGGAGTAGGGCAGTAGGGCAGTAGGGCAGTAGGGCAGTAGGGCAGTAGGGC